>JAGODA010000169.1 GCA_017998475.1 Spirochaetota bacterium
AGATGCTCGCCTATCTTCGCTCGGTGGGTTTTCCCGCCGACCTGGTGCAGCGCGACGACGTTCACCCGACCGGGCAGGTGAGCGTCGAGCTCGATCGATCGGGCAACGCGACATTCAGCATTCTCCCCGACGTCGCCTACGATTATCTCGAGCTTTCAAAAGGCGTCGAGAAAACGCTTGCGTCGGCGCGGCTCGTATATTTCGGCTCGCTGGCTCAGCGCACGGCGCACGGCCGGGATTTTGTGCGCGCGCTTGTCGCGAAGAAGCCGCCCGAGGCTCTCTGCTTTTACGACGTCAATCTCCGCCCCGGGTGCGAGACGCCCGATATCGTGCTGACTTCGCTCGAACACGCCGACATCGTGAAGATGAACGACGACGAGCTCGGACGGATAAAGACGATACACGGCTTCGCGGGTGACGAACAGGCCTTCGCGGAGTATCTGATGGCAACATACGGCCTCCGGGTCCTGGCACTCACCAGGGGCGCGAGCGGGAGCGAGCTGTATGTTTCGGGTGAACGGGTGCGCGCAGCGGAAAACGGGGATATCGCGGTGGTCGACACCGTCGGCGCCGGCGACGGGTACAGCGCCATGCTGATAGCGGGCTTGCAAAGCGGCTGGGACGCGGAAAGGCTCATACGCTCCTGCGCCGCGTTCGCGCGAAGCATCTGCGCGATCGAGGGGGCCATTCCCGTATACGATAACTTCTATTCCCCGTTCAGGGAGCTTTTCGGGGGGACGGTACCGTGATTGACGGGAAGCTGTACATCCAGATGTTCAGCCTTCATGGGCTGCTCCGCGGCGAGAACCTCGAGCTGGGGAGGGACGCGGATACCGGGGGACAGATACAATACGTCGTCGAACTGGCGCGTAACCTCGCGACGGACGATCGCATAGGCCGCGTCGACCTGTTCACGCGTCTCATAGCGGACAGAACCGTCTCGGCGGATTACTCGAATCCCATTGAGGTCGTCAGCGATCGCTTCAGGATTGTCCGCGTTCAGTGCGGCGGCAGGAAATACACGCGCAAGGAGCTTCTCTGGGACCACCTGGACGAATACATCGACAAGACGATAAAGTTCATAAAACGGGAAGACGCCGTCCCCGACCTTGTGCACGGGCACTACGCCGACGCGGGATACGTGGCGCTCAGACTTTCGGAGTTTTTCGGCGTACCGTTCGTCTTCACCGGGCATTCCCTCGGGCGCTCGAAGTTCGCCAAGCTTCTCGAGGAGGGCATGCGCGAGGGCGATATCGTGAAGAAGTACCGGATCGATCGCCGTATTGAGGTCGAGGAGGAGGTGCTTCAGAACGCCGACCTGGTCGTGGCCAGCACGGGGCAGGAGGTGGACAGACAGTACGGCCCGTACTCGGGCGGGCGCCTGCCCCCCTTTGCGGTCATTCCGCCGGGCGTCGACCTCGAAAAATTCTATCCTTACCACCATGCGCTCATGCCCGGCCACCAGCGCGACGAGCGGGAGATTCTGGCCCACGTTTCGGTGCTCGGTGAGCTGAACCGGTTTTTCCTGAATCCCGACAAGCCCCTCGTTCTGGCCCTGTGCAGGCCCGACAAGCGGAAGAATATAAACGGGCTTATAAAGGCCTACGGCGAAGACCTGGAGCTCCAGGCGATGGCGAACCTTGCCGTTTTCGCCGGCATCCGCAAGGATATCGCGGAGATGGAGGAAAACGAACGCTCGGTGCTCACCGAAATGCTCCTGATGCTGGACAAATACGATCTCTACGGGAAGATGGCCATCCCTAAAAAACACGACTTCGAATACGAGGTCCCGGAGCTTTACAAAATAGCCGCCGCGAAGGGAGGCGTTTTCGTGAACGCGGCCCTCACCGAGCCCTTCGGCCTCACGCTCATCGAGGCGTCGGCGAGCGGGCTTCCGATCGTCGCGACCGACGATGGTGGTCCCCGGGACATCATTAAAAACTGCGAAAACGGCCTGCTCGTCGACGCGATGAACACGCGCGAGATCGCGGCGGCGATAAGAAAAATAGTGTCCGACAACGAACTGTGGAAGCGCTTTTCGGCGAACGGTATCATCAATGTCCGCGAGCACTATTCCTGGCCGGCGCACGTTAAAACATACCTGGAAAAGGTCGGCGGTCTGTGCGCCGACGCAAGCTCCACCGATTTCTCGGCGGAGCACGGAGATACGGCGGCTGGGAGAAGGCTCGCCGCCATCGATTACTTCGTCATCACGGACATAGACCACACCCTTATCGGCGACGACAACTCGAGGCTCGGGGAGCTGATGAACCTGCTCGCGGAGAACAGGGAGCGGATCGGCTTCGGGGTCGCCACGGGCAGAACGGTCGATTCGGCGCTCGCCCACCTAAAGAAACACTCCGTGCGCGCGCCCGACGTCATCATCTCGTCTGTCGGCTCGGAGATCTATTACGGCAGGGACCTGATATACGACCGCGGCTGGCACGCGCACATCTCCGAAAAATGGGAGCGCGCCAGAATCGTCGATCTTCTCTCCCGTCTGGACTTTCTCGAAATGCAGGATGAGTCGACCCAGCGCAAATTCAAGATAAGCTATTTCATGGAGGACCCCGACGAGCGCCTGCCCGTCATCCACGAGATGCTGACGAGGAACAGGTGCGCGTATAACCTGATCTATTCGCAGGGGCGGCATCTCGACATCCTGCCGGCACGCGCCTCCAAGGGGAAGGCGATACGCTATATCAGCTACAAGTGGGAGGTTCCGCTGGACAACATGCTGGTTGCCGGAGATTCGGGCAATGACGAGGAGATGCTGCGCGGGGACCTGCTCGGTGTAGTCGTCGGCAACTACAGCCGGGAGCTGGAAAGATTGAAGGGGTTGCGCAATATCTATTTCGCCACGGCGGCGTGCGCGGGCGGGATAATCGAGGGGATCGGGCGATATCGGTTCATCGAAAAATCGAAAGGGGAGATCGTCTGATGAAGAACGCGCTCGATATGCTGATCGGTACGGACGGGAGGCCCGAGTTCCGGGAATTCGTCGGCCGGCTGCTGGATGGAGACCGGCGGTTTCTGCTGCGCAACGACCTGCTTCTGCTGTACGAGGAATTTCGTGACGGGGCACCCGTCGCGTTGAACGGCGGGCCGTCGGTGTCCTCTTTCCTGGCCAGGGTGCAGGAGATGGTGATACGGGAAAGCTCGATCGTCGCCGTGCACCGCTACGCGATCGCGCGGTACCGGTTCTACATTATCCACCGCGATTGCATCGACGCCGATGAGATCACCGTCGGCGAGTACCTGGATATCCGGGACGGATTCGCGCTCGGCGTGGAGGCCGTTTCCGGGGGGCTCAGTATAGACTTTCTACCATTTTACGATTATTCGCCGGTCATCAAAGACACCAGGACCATAGGCAACGGAATCCGTTTTCTTAACAGGTATCTCTCGAGCAATATATTCCAGAATCCGTCAGACTGGAACGAGAAGCTGTTCCGCTTCCTCAAGCTTCACTCGTATCGGGGACAGCAGCTCCTTGTAAACGGGAACATACTGACGGACTTCCAGTCCTTCTACGCGAACCTTCAGTCCATGCTGGAGCGGATATCCTCGATCGATCCGGCGACGCCCGCCCCGGAACTGGTCCGGGAAATGAGCATTGCGGGTTTCGAGCCGGGATGGGGAAACACCGCGGGCAGGATCGCCGAGAGCATGCAGATACTGTTCGACCTGCTCAATGAGCCCGATGACACGCTGCTGGAGTCCTTCATACAGAGGGTCCCCATGCCGCTCATCTCGCGGATAGCGATCATATCGCCGCACGGCTGGTTCGCGCAGGACAGGGTGCTCGGCAGGCCCGACACGGGAGGGCAGGTCATTTACATCCTCGACCAGGTCCGCGCCCTCGAGCGCCATCTGGCCGAGTCGATCAGGCTTACGGGGATCGACGTCCGTCCACACATCATCGTGATAACGCGTCTGATCCCGGAGGCGGGCGACACAACCTGTAACGTGCGGCTGGAGAAGATCTACCACACCGAGAACGCCTGGATACTCAGGGTCCCCTTCCGCGAGCGCGACCTCTCGGTGGCGCCGGGCTGGATATCGCGCTTCCACGTGTGGCCCTATCTCGAGCGCTTCGCAGGCGACGCGATCACGGAACTCACCGGCGAGTTCGAGGGCCGTCCGGACCTCATCATAGGCAATTACTCGGACGGGAACCTGGTGGCGACCATGATGTCGGACCGCCTCGGGGTCATCCAGTGCAACATCGCGCACGCCCTCGAAAAGACCAAGTACCTGTTTTCCGACCTGTACTGGCGGGACATGGAGCGGGACTATAATTTTTCACTGCAGTTCACCGCCGACATGATCGCCATGAACAAATGCGATTTCATCATTTCAAGCACGCGCCAGGAGATCACGGGGACCGAGTACACCATGGGGCAGTACGAATCGTATCAGTTCTTCTCCCTCCCCGGGCTCTACCAGGCGGTGGGCGGTATCAATCTCTTCACCCCCAAGTTCAACGTCATTCCGCCCGGCGTCGACGAGGAGGTCTATTTTCCTTATTACGATCCGGAGGCGGGGACCGCGGGCGACAGGGAAACCTGGGAGCGGCGGATTTTTCGCGACGAGGCGCACAACATTCACGGAACGCTCGCCGATCCGTCGAAACCGCCGATCTTCACCATGGCGCGGCTGGACAGGATTAAAAACATCACGGGCCTCATTGAGGCCTACGGCATGAGCGGGACACTCAGGGACCGGTGCAATCTGATAATCGCGGCGGGGAGTCCGAACATGGAGGACTCGAATGACTCGGAAGAGAGGGAGCAGATCGGTATCGCCCACTCGCTGATAGCGCGCTACGACCTGCACGGCCGCATCCGCTGGCTGCCCGGAGTGGAAAAGGCGCATACCGGCATCGTGTACCGCATCATCGCGGGTCTGCGCGGTGTGTTCGTCCAGCCGGCGTATTTCGAGGCGTTCGGCCTCACCATTCTGGAGGCAATGCTTTCGGGCCTTCCGACCTTCGCAACCCGGTTTGGCGGCCCGATCGAGATCATTGAAGACGGTGTGAGCGGCTACCTGATTAACACCAGCAGGCCCGAACTCATCGCGCGCTCCCTTGAAGAATTTTTCGCCGCCGCCGGGGACGATCCCGGCCTGTGGGAGAGGATCTCACGCGGCGGAGTCGAGAGGGTGAGGAAGCATTTCAACTGGAAACTCCACAGCGAGAGGCTCGTCGACCTGGCGAAGCTCTACGGGTTCTGGCGGTATTCGATAACGGACAAGGGCAAGGTGCGGATGAACCTCTATTCGGATTCGCTCTATCATTTCCTGTTCCGGGAACGGGCCGAGGCTCTTCGTTAGAGGAATTCGTTTCGCCGAGCTGGGAGCGCGCGCCGGAAAAGCGCGGCGTTTCCGCGGTCGCGGAAACACCGTACTTTGAACTGACAACGGGCCCCGGTGTATCCGTCGGATACCGCCATTCAGCGCGGTATCACTGATCCGGTCGGCCTTATGCCGGCTTCCGGGGATTTACCTCTTCCCGCGGCCCTTTTCCTCGCTCTTTCCTTTGCCCTTGTCCTTTTCTTTCCCTTTCCCTCTATCTTTCTCTTTTGCTTCTTCCTTCTCGCAATCCTTCATGCATTTCTGGAACGCCTGGTTGCAGGCCATCTCCTTCATTCTGCCGCCGGCCGCTTCCTTCACGCACTTGTCCTTGCTCGCGATACAGGCCGCCTTGCACGCCGACTGCCCGACGTCATCGGCATAGACCGTCGATACGGCGAACATCATCATCACCGCGATGAGCGAAATCCTGAACATGTTCGAACCTCCATTGAATTATTTGTAAAGCCCGGATACGGCGCGTCCAATCGCGGGTTGTCCTGTTTCGGCCGCGGCCGGGGCGCGATTTATCCCGGGAAGCGGAGCGTCCACGAAGTGCCGTTCCCGCGTTCAAGCTCGAGCGCGCCGCCCAGCTGTTCGGCGAGCGTGCTGACCAGCACCAGCCCGAAGCCCCTGGCGTTGTCGACTTCAACATGCGGTGGTATGCCCTCGCCGTTGTCGCTTACCGTCAGCTCGATCTCCCCGCCGGCGCGAACCAGCCCCACCTCGATCTCCCCGTTCCTGCCGTCGGGAAAGGCGTGCCGGAGCGCGTTGGTGAGTAGTTCGTTGACGATCATTCCTGCCGGGAAGAGCACTCGCGAGTCGAGGGTCATGTCGTCGATTCTTTTTTCTATGCGGATCGAAGTGCCGGTCGAATAGGTGAGGCGTATACCCTCGATAAGCCTGCCCAGGTAATCGGCCGCCCGGATGGAACGGTAATCCGGGGAGCGGTACAGTTTTTCGTATATTTCCATCATGGTGTTGACGCGGGAACGCGCGTCGGTGAGCGCGGCGACGGCCTGTTCCGACGAAAGGCCCCTCGCCTGGAGCGCGAGAAGGCTCGCGATGGTGCTCATGTTGTTTTTAATACGATGGTGCACCTCTTTCAGGAGGATGTCTTTTTCCGCCAGCAGGGAGCGGTTCTGTCTCTCGACGAGTTTGCGCTCGGTGATGTCGAGCGCGGTGAAGACCACTCCGACGGACATGTCGGTCATGTCGATCGGCGTGGACGAAAGGAGGATGTCTATGATCCCTCCGTCTTTCGTGAGCCATCGTGTTTCGACCGTGCCCGTGCCTCGCTCCGCGATCTGCCGGTACTTTTCGGTCCCCACGTGGTCGAAATCCTCCTGCGATGGGTACAGGAACCGTGCGCTCCGGCCGATAAGCTCGTCCCTGGCATATCCCGTCATTTCGCAGATCCGCGTGTTCACGTCGAGAAGTACGCGATCGCACGTAACGCCGATTCCCGTCGGCGCCGCGCGAAAGACGGCCTTCATCCTCTCCTCGCTTTCCCGCAGGGCCGTTTCCACCCTGACGCGGGCCGTAACGTCCTGGTTGACTATGATCGCCCCCTGCAC
>JAGODA010000170.1 GCA_017998475.1 Spirochaetota bacterium
TCATCGCGTCTTCTCGCGGACCTGAAAAAAAAGAAAATACATACCCTGATCGAAACCTGCGGATTCTTCCAGTGGGAGGAATTCAAGAGGATGCTTCTGCCGCACCTTGACGCGGTGTATTTTGACCTTAAGCTCATTGATGACGCCGACCACAGACGCTACTGCGGCGTGTCCAACGCAGGGATCCTTGCCAATTTTGAAAAGCTGTCCTCGCTCCCGGCCGCCGGAAAGGTGACGGTGCTTCCCCGCACCCCCCTGGTGCCGGGGATCACCGATACGGACGAAAACATCGCAGGCATAGCCCGCTACCTGGAAAAACACGGCATAAAAAAGGCGGCCTTGCTTTCGTACAACCCCCTCTGGTATGAGAAAAGCGGAAAGATCGGGGCCCGCAATCTCCTCGCCGATAGGGCAGAGACCGCGAAATGGATGGACCGGGAGAGGATCGATCGCTGCAGGGCCATCTTCGCCGAACACGGGATCGATGCGGGTTAAGACTTCTGAAGCACGGAACGCAGATTTATTAATTTCTGGTCCTCGATTTCCCTGACAACTTCCTTGCTGCTAGTGCTTATGGATTGGGATGATGATGATATCTCCTCGATCGTGGCAGACCGCTCCTCTGAGCGAGCCGCTATATCCTGTATGAATTCGGACATCTGATCTGTTGATTTGATAAGCTGCTCGGGAATCATCGCGAGTTCGGACTGCAGGGTGGTGATTTCTTTCTTTATTGACTGGTTGGTGCCATCAATGATGCTGTTCGTTTCAAGGTTCTGCTCGTAAACCGTGCGGATTTCGCTCTGTATAAGGGAATTGACCTTCTGTATCTCGTTGACGCTCGACTGGGCCCTGTCGGCGAGCTTTCCTATCTCCTCGGCGACGACCGCGAACCCCCTGCCGGCCTCACCTGCGCGTGCTGCCTCGATTGCCGCGTTGAGCGAAAGCAGGTTTATCTTGTCGGTAATGTCATCGATGATCTCCTGGGCGTTTATAATGCTATTCGTTAGTTCGAGGAGCTGGTTCGTCTTGTTGCTGCTTTTTTCAAGAGCATTGGTCATCTTGCCGGAAAGATCGGCGAATTCGACGCCCAGGTTTTTCAGCAGAAGGTCGGTCTTGTCGCGCATGGTGGCCACAAGCGCGAGCCAGTCATTCATGATCTCGTCGAGCTTCGCCTGCATCGCCAGGTCGGCCTCGTTGGCTTTCGTGAATTCATTAAGACTGAGAACAATTTCCTCCGACGAGTTGGAAAAATACTTCATCTGGCCGACCAGCTTCAGATACGTCTCCCCGGTCCGCCGGGAGAGATCAAGCGCTTCCTCGCGCTGGTCCCTGAGCATTTCATTGATGAATTGCTCCCTCCTGCGGGTGTCGACTGCGTTATCCATCGTCTAATATAAATGTAGAAAAATAAAATGTCAAGGTGATTTTATTACCCCAAATATCACCTTAATCAAACAAATTGTTTGTCTTATGGATTTTATTACCCTATATCCCCGAGAAGAATTATAAGGTACAATTCCAACTGCTACGCGTGAGTATGGATATATGATAATTATTATCAGGGGCTTACTATTTATCACGCCCGCCTCGGTAATCGAGGGAGAGAATATTTGCGGGGCATACGCCCGCTTACATCTTCGCAATATACTCTTGTATCTTTTCCACCGCATTGCTTGTGGTCACCACGAGCGGGTCCACGCCGGCGCGCATGAGCCGCACCCGGAGCGCCCCGATGTCGCGCAGCCGCGACGGGCAGCAGAGGTCCTCGATGAACACCACCAGCTCGATCCCCTGCCCCTTCATCATGGAATAGAAGAGCTCGACCCGCTCCCCGACGGTCCGGACCGACGGGCACCGCGGCCGGTAGGAGAAGGCGTCAAGGATCTCGCCGAGAAGGTCCGGCGATTCGTGGTTGTACGACATGTCGAACTGCCGCCGCCCGCCGCAGGCGTCGTCCTCGACGATGCGGCACCCCGCTTCCTCGAGCTCGTCAAGCACGGGCGCGCCCGCGGCGAAGCCGGCGTACACGAGCACCGGAAGGGGCGGCGGCAGGACAGGGCCCCCGGCCGCGTTCATGGCCTCCAGCAGGGAGGCGAGCTGTTCGGCGACCGCCGCGGGCGGGAAGACCGCCGCCGCTTCGTGCACCGCGGCAAGGTCCGCACACGAGAGGAGGCCCGGCCGCCCGTTCCGGAGCGACCCGATCCCCCGGACCAGCCGGCGGAGCGCGTTATACTCCGCGGTGACCGTCCTGAGCCGCGCCGCGTCCAGGGACGCTATCCCGCCGCAGCCGGTCGCGGCAAGGAGCTCATCCAGGGAGGACGCCATCGCGCGGGCGGCCGCTTCGCCCCACCCGGGAGGCGACGTGAACTCGAACAGGGGGACGCCGGGGCGGCCGAGCCCGTCCCTGCCGGCGCACCCGCGCGGGACGACGATGCAGTCATATATGCTCCCGATGTCGCCGATCCCAGGAAGGCCCGCGGCCGCGCAGCAGCCGCCCGCCAGGGGCACCCTGACGGGCACGAGGCCCAGGGACGCGGGTATCTCGGCCGGCAGGATGTCGCACACGGTCCCGGCCACGCGCGCGCCGCTCCGCTCGCGGAACCCGGCGATGATCATGCTGAACTGGCAGACCATCTCGCGCAGGGGATCAACCAGATGGGAAAGTAACGGCTCTTTCATATAATTTTTAAAAAAATGTTTGTAATAAAGCAGATATCTCATTATCCTTGTTTTTTGCAATAATAAAATCGAGCGAACGATCCGGAGAAATACATGCCAGCGGCCACATCAACCAGAAAGAAAAACCCGCGCCGGCCCTACCTTTCGGTAGTGCTGCCTGTTTATAACGAGGAAGAGAACATACGGATGCAGTACGAGCAGATCATCAGCGCCGTCAAGCCGCTCAACGTCACCTATGAGGTCGTCTTCATCGACGACGGCAGCATCGACAGGTCCGCGGAGATACTCAGGGAGATCGCCAGGGCCGACCGCACCATCAAGGTCGTCGTGTTCCGGCGGAATTTCGGCCAGACCGCCGCGATGTCGGCCGGCATCGATTTCGCCGCGGGCGAAATCATCGTGTTCATGGACTCCGACCTCCAGAACGATCCCCGCGACATCGGCACCCTGTTTAAAAAAATAGAGGAAGGCTACGACGTGGTGAGCGGCTGGCGGGTCAAGAGGCAGGACAAGTTCCTTTCGCGAAAGCTCCCGTCACGGATCGCGAACTCGCTCATCGCCAGGGTCACCGGCGTGCAGCTCCACGACCTGGGCTGCTCGCTCAAGGCCTACCGCGGAGATTTATTGCGGCAGGTGAACCTGTACGGCGAGATGCACCGCTTCATCCCGGTGCATGCGTCCTGGCTCGGGGCGAAAATAACCGAGGTGCCGGTGATGCACCATCCGCGCCGGTTCGGCACGTCAAAATACGGCATCATACGCACCTTCAAGGTGCTCCTCGACCTGATCACGGTCACCTTCCTCGGCAAGTACTCGACCAAGCCGATCTACGTGTTCGGCGGCACCGGCTTCATCATGCTGCTCCTCGCCTTCGCGAGCTTCGCCGTGACGGTCCTCATGAAGATATTCCTCTACCAGTCGATGTCCCGGAACCCGCTCCTGATCCTCACGGTGCTCCTCATCATACTGAGCGTGCTCTTCATCCAGATCGGGATCCTGGCGGAGATCCTCATCCGCATCTACCACGAATCGCAGGACAAACAGCCCTACAGCGTCCTCGACACGGTGAACATCGGCAAAAAATAGCCCCGCGGCGCCCCGGCTTATTTCTTTCCCTGGAACAGGAACTTCATCGGGTTTTTCTTGATCTCGGTGGCCACGTCATCCAGCGTCTGGGAGGTCTTCCGCATGCTGCCGATCATGTTTATGATGTCCTGCTGCGAGTTGCTGAGAATCGCGTTGATGTTCGCCACGCTGTCCGAAAGGCTGGTGATGAGCTTGCGGATGTCGCCCCTGCTCTCCTGGGACACCTCGCGGTAGAGAGTAACGATGGCCGTCACCTCGGTGAGCAGCGTGTTCACCCTGCCCATCATCTCCTCCAGGCTCCCCGACTCGATCCCCTCGAGGACGTCCCCTTCCCTCAGGAACGCGCCCTTGCGCTCCGGGTTGCGCAGCTCGACCACCGGGTCGCCGATGACGTTCTGGTTGCTGATCACCGCGGCGCAGTCCTCGTACAGCTCGATCTCTTTACTGATGCGGAGGGTCGCCAGGAAATGGAGCGCCGGCTTGAAGAGCGGCGTTATCTCCACGACGCGGCCGAGCTGGTAGCCCTTGATCTGGACCGGGGTCCCCTTCTTCAGCGAGGTGATGCTGTTGACACGCACGTACACGTCCATGGTGGAGGTAAACAGGGAGTAGCCCAGCCTGACGAGGATAAAGAGGATGATGACGAAGGCCGGGATAATAATGAAGAGCCCCACCCGGTACTCGGTCCTGTTCAGGCTCTGTCTGATGTTCCCGAAAAAAGATCGCAGGTCTATGCGCATCATCATGCCGCCTTCTAAAGAATATCCATGGGCCCCGACAGTGAAACGGTCCGGAACTGGACCAGGTACGGGTTGTCCGACCCGAGAAAGTCCCGCCGCGCGCCCGAGAAAACGATCCTTCCTTTATACAGCATATGGAAGGTATCGGCAAAATCAACAAATTTTTGCGGGTCATGGGTTATAAAGATGACCGTTTTTTCCGGGCTCCCGGTCCTGGCCGACAGCACATCCATGAAGGAGCGCAGGTCGAGCGCCGAGTGCCCCACCAGCGCGTGCTCCATGATCAGGAGGTCCGGGTCGTTCACCGCGGCGCGGCCGTACGCGGTCCTGAGGATCTGCGAGCCGGAGAGGTCGATGGGCCGGGCGGCCCGTTTGTCATAGATATGCAGTTCGCGCATCATGCGCCCGGTCATCTCCCGTATCTCCTCCGGCGAATACTCGGAGAAATATTCGAGGCGGAGGGCTATGTTCTGCTCCACGCTCATGTTCGATATGAGCCCGTACTCGCCGTGGAGGTAGCCGATCTCGTTTTTATGCCTGAGCTTCGCGAGGTAGTCCAGGCCGCGCGTCGGGGCGCCCTTGTACCGCACCTCTCCCTTGTACGACTCATCGAGGCCGATCATAAGCGGCGACAGGGTCTTCAGCCCCGAGCCCTCCACGCCGAAGAAGACCGCGTTCTCCCCCAGGGCGATGGCGAACGAGACTCCCTCAAGCGGCTCGTCCGCCGCGCAGGACACGTTGCTGAATTCAATGAGCGTGCTCATGCGGCTACTCCAGCCATGTAAAATAGAACAGCACGGAAACGACCACGTTCAGCACCACGATGATAAAGAGGGTGCGGCTCACCGCGCGGGACACGTATATCGGGATCTCGAACTTCGACCGCGGCATCATGCCGTAGTAACAGCTGATAAGGGGGATGAGCAGGCCGAAAAGCAGGCTCTTTATCACCGTTGAAAGAAGGTCTTTCAGGGTAAAGGAAAAAACCAGGTTCTGGAAAAAGGTCTCCACCGGGATGTAGACCAGGGTGAGGGAAATGAGGTACCCCCCCAGGAAGGCCGCGATGTCGAAAAATATAATCAGCGAGAAAATAGAGACGATCGAGGCGGCAATGCGGGGTATGACGATAAAAAGGCGCGGGTCGATCCCTGATATCTCGAGCGACAGGATCTCCCTGCTCCATTTCTGGGTCGCGATCTCGGTCGAAATGGCGGTGCCGGAGCGGCTGATAACGATGAGGGCCGTCACCAGCGGGCCCAACTCGCGGGCGATGATAATGACCAGCAGATTGCCGAAGTAACCCGCGATGCCGAACTTCGGCAGGTTGGTCATGCCCTGGATGATGACCACGCCCCCCACCAGCCCGGCGATGACGATGGTAATCGGCAGGGCATGGATGCCGGTATATACGATCTGGCCCAGCGTTATCGCGTTCACGGAGCGCATCCGGATAAACTTGAGGGACTGGAACGACCGGAAGATGCTGGTGACGTACGCCCAGAAATCGCCCGCCCCCTTCAGGTAGCGGAGGAGCGACGCGCCGACAGCCGTGGTCAGCAGCTCGCCGCGCCTCCCGATATTTCCCCCGTCAGACGCCATCAAGCACCCCGCTGAATTGTCCGATAGTAGTATAGATAGTATTCGCGGGGACGATATTTAAATCAATTACATTTTACAAGAAAAAAAGATTGATAATCACGTCCCCCTATTATGTCTTGTAACACGAACCGGAACCAGCTATGAACATCTCCCGCAACCGAGCCATCGTCATACTTTTGACCGCAGCCACCCTGCTGGTGGGCGGGATCGTCCATTACAAAACGCTCCTCTACCTGCGTGACTGCGCCATGGGCCTCTACATAGAAGCGGCGGAGACGCTCTTCCCGCAGGGCGACACCTTCACCGTGATCGACCACGGGAAGTACCGGCGGCACCTCAGGACCTATGCCGGCCTCCCGCGGGGCTTCCTGTACGCGGGCGGCATCCTCATGTACCGGGCCGGCGCCGACGCCGACCTGGGCGACGTGGCGGGGGCGATCGTCCCCTTCACCGACTACCTGCGCGCGTCACGGCTCGCGGCGGCGATACGGGAATACAACGGGTTCAGCGGGAGCGACATACCGGCGGGAGCCGCCCTCTTCATCCCCGGGCCGGCGCCGGCCTTCCAGCCCGACCCGAAAAATTACGCCATGCCGGGCCTCATCACCGCGCGCGGCCTCTACTTCACCGCGACCTCGGTCGGGAACAACACGATCCTGAAGAACCTGGAGCGCTACCGCACGCTGGGCATCAATACCATCGTCTTCGACATCAAGGACATAAACGGCGACCTGACCCATTACAGCCGCATCCCGGAAGCGA
>JAGODA010000171.1 GCA_017998475.1 Spirochaetota bacterium
TCCACGGTTCCTCCAGTAGTCATTTCACTGTTTTTCTTCGACGATGACCGGCAGCAGAATCTCCGCGAGCACGCAGCTCTTAGGCTCCCTGCCGGTATGGTCCTTCACGTCATGTATGAGAAACACACCGTTGTGTTTGCGGACGATATTGTCGACCACGGCGAGACCCAGTCCGAATCCGAATTTTTCAATAAGGGCCGCCGACTCGTCCGGGGGCAGCAACCTGAAAAAAGGTTCGACCACAAGCTTTTCGTATTCGGCCGGAATACCGCCGTACGGTTTTTCCGGCACGTCGTTCTTGACCGAGAGCCAGAAGTATCCCTCGCTGATGTGTCCGAACACGTTGATTGTGCCCCCCTTCGTCGAATACTTGTACGCGTTCACGATGAGCTCCTCCATCATGAGCCCGAGTTTTTCGAAGTTCAGATCGAGCGTACAGTTCACCTTGATCTCCGGATATGTTATACGCAGTTTTTTCCGTTCGAGGTAAGGGGCGACCGTTTGGACCATCCCCGGAAGCGCCGCGACGAGCTCCGACGCGCGCGAGCGGGTCAGGGGGAACTTCTCGTCCATAATCGCCGTCGTCGACTGCAGCCCGGCGAGCTGGTTGCGGCAGTAGGTGTTGTTCTCGACCAGCATGTCGATTATGTCCTTCCCGATCACGTAGTTATCGCCCTCGCTCGTCATGGTGGCGGACATGACGTCGATAAGCGAGACGAGGGTTCCGAATCCCGCCCCCTGGGACAGTGAGGTTTTCAGGTTGTACACCGATTTGGTCTCGGTGTAATCCTTGTCGGCCACACGCCGGCTCTCCTTGTAATTGAGCCACTCGATCTGGCTGCGTATCTTGAGCCCCGCGCTCATGCTCATGTTCCGCTCGTGGTCGCGCAGGGCCTTGTACTCGAGTCCGCGGACCACGCTGGCCTGGAAGAGCTCCGGGTCGATCGGTTTGATGATGTAATCGAACGCGCCCATTTTCATTATATCGATGATGGTACCGGGCGAATCCAGGGCCGTCTCGACGAGAACGACCGATTCCGGAAGGCGTTTTTTGAGGTGCGTGATGAAGGTCTTTCCGTCCATTACCGGCATCATGAGATCGACGATGAAGATCGAGTAATCCCCTTCGTCGAGCATTTTGAGCGCGGCCTCCCCGTTCGACGCGACGACCGCGGGCACATCCATGTTCTTGCAGATTCCCTGCAGAAGGGCCTGTGTCTCCCTGGTGTCTTCGACGATCAGGATGGGGTCCTTCGGCCGGTAGATGGCCGTCTTCCTCATGGTTTCATTCATGGCAGTCCTCTTACCGTGTGGTATCCATCATCATTCGTCCCGTTCGGAACAGGCGACGTCATCGCACAGTGGCAGGCTCACCGTGAAAGTGCTGCCCGTGCCGTACTCGCTCCGCACGCCTATGCGGCCATCGTGGGCCTCCACGATCATGCGCGAGATTGTAAGACCCAGACCGGTCCCCTGTGTGTCGCGGTCGAGGTCGGAATTCACCTGGTTGAATTTCTCGAAGATGAAGGACAGATGCTCCCTCTTGATTCCGATACCGGTGTCCGCAACATCGATGACCAGCATCCCGCCCTCAATCCGCGCGTCTATTCGCACGGAGCCGCCGGGCCTGTTGAACTTTATCGCGTTCGAGATAAGGTTTATGAATACCTGCTGCACACGTTTCGCGTCGCCGAATATCGCCAGATCGCCGGGCAGGTTCCAGCGGTTTTCCAGAGTGACTCCTCTTTCGTCGGCCTGCACCGCCATTATCGCCACGCAGGTCGCGATGATTTCACCCGGATCGATGGGAGCCCGGTTGAAATCCATTCGGCCCGATTCTATCTTCGAGACGTCGAGTATATCGTTGATGATCTTGAGCAGATGCAGGCCGGAGGAGAGTATGTTGTCCAGATAATTCGCAAAGTCGCCGTCCTCGAACTGCATCTTCATGAGCTTCGAAAATCCTATGATCGAGTTGAGAGGGGTGCGCAGTTCGTGGCTCATGTTGGCCAGGAACTCGCTCTTCGCCCGATTGGCGGCCTCCGCCATCTCCATGGCCTTTTTAAGTTCCTTTTCGGCCCTCCGGCGTTCCGCTATCTCTCCCTGGAGCTTCTCGTTGGCGGCGCGTATTTCGGCGGTCCGCTCGAGGACCATCTCCTCGAGATGGTCGCGGTGACGGCGAAGCTCCTCTTCCGCCTTCCGCCGCCCGCTGATGTCACGGAAACTGAGCACACCGCCGGTAACCGCGTCTTTCTCATCGCGGATTATCGAGGCGCTGAACTCCACGTGTTTTCTCCCTCCACCCCTGTCGACCAGGATGAAATCGTCATGCGTCGACGGGTCCGGCATGCCGGTGGTCATCAGCGTGACTTCGCCCGTGTTTTCCGCGCCGCCGCGGGCTGGCAGCACGTTGAAGACCTCCTCCACCGGCTTTCCCCGGGCCTCATCCGCCGGCCAGCCGGTGAGGACCTCCCCGTGCGGATTAAGGAACACCACCTTTCCGTCGGCGTCGACGGCGGCAACGCCCTCGCCGATATTTTTAAGCGTGGCGGAAAGCCAGCGCTCGCTCTCGCGAACCCGGTTCTCCATCCGATGGCGGTAAAGCGCCATCTCGATGGCGATGGAGAGGTCTCTTTCATCAAAGGGTTTGAGCAGATAACCGTACGGTTCGGTGATCTTCGCGCGCTGCAGGGTCATGTCGTCGGCGTACGCGGTGAGATAGATTAACGGGACCTCGAGCTCCGAGCGGACCCTTTCGGCCGCCTCTATGCCGTCCATCCGCCCTTTCAGCATGATGTCCATCAGGACAATGTCGGGGCGCAGTCCCGGAATCAGCCCGACCGCCTCTTCCCCGGAGGTGGCCACTCCGGCGACCTCATATCCCATCGACTCCAGCACGTTCTGGAGATCGCGCGAAACGATCTTTTCGTCCTCGACTATGAATATTCTCGCGCCCGGCATGATATTTTTCCCCGGAATGGGTGTGACGCGTTGAATAATAAACGAAAATCGGAACAAGTCAAGAGAATAAACCCGTCCCTTAACGCCGCCCGTGCATCCATTCGATGGCGAACTTGACCAGTTGTACGCTGTTCTTAAGATGGAGCTTTTCACGGATGCGCAGGCGGTGTGTCTCCACGGTCTTCACGCTGACGTTGAGCTTCGAGGCGATGTCGGAACTGGTGTTCCCGCTTCCCACAAGCCGCAGCACCTCGAGCTCGCGGTCAGAAAGGCGGTCCACCGGGTTGACGGTCTTCGCGGTGCGACGGCTCATGAGCTCGTCCAGCAGGCGGGACGACATGGCGCCGCTCAGGTAGACCTTGCCGGAAAGCACCGCCCGCGCCGCGTCCACCACCTTGGCGGTGAGCTCGTTCTTCATTACATATCCGCGAGCCCCCGAGCGAATCACGCGCTCCGCGTACAGCGATTCCTCGTGCATGGAAAGGACGAGCACCGGCAGTTTCGGGTACCGGCGCTTCAGCACCTTGATGAGCTCCAGCCCGCTTACGCCCTCCGCCAGGGAGATGTCCACTATGACGAGCTCGGGTTTGATGCGCTCCACGGCCCGCATCGCCCCCTCCGAGTCCTCCGCGTAACCCGCTATCCTGAGGTCCTTTTCGCGGCTGAAAAGCTTCTCGAGTCCTTCGTAGACGATGGGATGGTCGTCTACGACCAGTATCTTAGCCGCTCCCGGCTCGTTCCTTTTTTCGGCCGTTTTTCCGCTCATGCCTCAACCGTCCCTTCAATCTGAATTTACACACGACTTCCGTACCGCCGTTCCTCGCGTTATGCACCGACAGGGTGCCGCCGATGACCCGCGCGCGGTGCCTCATCAGAGAGAGTCCGAGGCCTCCGGAATTCGCCGCGTCATCCCCGATTCCCACGCCGTCATCCCGGATCTTCGCGGTAAGAAGATCGCCGCTCAGGTGAAACGTTATCACCACGCGCCTGGCCCGGGCGTGTTTTGCCACATTGGCCAGCGCCTCGCTGATGATGTAATACAGCTGCGTTGAGGCCGCCGCGTCATCGATATCGAACGAGCGCGGGGCCTCGATAACGCACTCCACCCGGAACCTCTCCAGCATCTCGCGCTTCATCTCCTCGAGAAGCGCGTTGAAACTGTCCTTTTCCCCGACGAGCGGAAGCAGTCCACGCGCCAGCGAGCGCACGTCTTCTATGGCGCGGTTTACTCCCTTTTCCACCTCAAGCGCCTCCTCCGCCCCCCCGACGCCGTGCTCCTTCAGGCGCTCGTACAAAAGGCGGCAGCGGATGGCCACCCCGAGCAGGTGATGGCTAACTCCGTCGTGGAGCTCCATGCCTATGCGCTGACGCTCCCTCTGCGTCGCCGCCAGCACGTTGCCCTCCACTTTGAGCCGTTCCGTGATATCCCTGAGATTTATTATCACGCCCTCGACCTTACCGCCCCGCGCTCCTATGAACGGATACATCGAAATTTCCATATATCTCAGCCCCGATACCGGGTACTCGCACAGCTGTTCGAAAAACATCTCCCGTCCCGCAAGACATCCCTGAAACGACGGGCCGGCGATTTCATCCGACCACCACGACCCGAAAAGGTCCGCAAGGGTCCGTCCGCCGACCTCGTCCTTTCTCATGCCGAAGGCCCTCATGAATTCCTCGTTCGCGGCGCGCACTGTCATGGACGCGTCGACAAAGACCATCTGGTCTTTCGTATGCGCGACGATCCGGCGATAGAGCGAAAGCTCCTGGTCGGATTTCCTGCGCTCCAGGAGATTCACGAAAATCTCGGCGACGATCCGCAGAAGCGCGATGATATCGTCCGACCAGGATTTGTACGAACGCACCGAGTGGAACCCGAAGAAGCCGATCAATTCGCCGCCCAGGAGAAGAGGCACCGAGACCAGGGACTTAACATCTGCCCTGCCCGCCCGGAGCACGGGGCCCGTGACGCGGGGAAGGTGTACGGTTTCCAGCTTCGAGTGGCGCTCCACGAGCCAGTTTACATGGCGCGCCGAGCCCCCTCTCAGCGCGTCGATCCATGGTTCGATACCCCGCGCCTTCCATTCATACGCGTCGCCTATGAAACGCCGGTCAACCGAGAGGAGGACGATGAAGCAGCGATCGACGCGCGCGAACTCGCCGATCATCCTGAGGGCGTGACGGATACCTTCGTCGATCTCGTCGGACGGCGTATTGATGAAGCGCGTGGCGATTACGGCCACCAGGTTTTCGAAATCGTAGCGTTCGCGCAGCGCCTCCTCCATCCTCCTGCGCTCGGTTATATCGCGCGTGATCCCGAGGATGGCCACGGGTTTCCCGTGATCGTCCCTCACGAACGAGGCCTTCGTCTCGGTCCAGACCCTTCGCCCGCCCTTTTTCTCCACCTCGCTGCCGATATAGAGAAGCGACCGGGCGGGATCGCGTGCGTGGTCGTTCGCGATCTCGTCGGCGATAATGCGCCTCACCTCGGCGCGGTTCTTCCGATTCATGTTAATCCCCACCGGCGAGCCGATATACAGCTCCGGAGGAAGACCGAAAATCTCTTCGCAGTAGGAGTTCGCGTAGATATACCGGAGGGTCCCGATGTCGAGGACCCAGATGGCGTCGCGCACATTATCGGCGACCAGGCGAAGGAAATCCTCGCGCCCGCCGAGGGATCGCACCACGTCCTTTATCCGCGCGCCTCCGGATGACGTTCCGGCGGATACCGCGGTTTTACCCGCGTCAGGTCCTTTTATGGTGTCCCGTTTTTCGCTCATCGGGCCGCTGTCACCGTCACGAATACTTTTAGGCGGCCGGTCTCAAGGACCGCCGCGGGATAGTATGATAGGCCCCGTCCCCGGCCGAGTCAAATACTATTACCCCGCGGTAAAAAGATTTGACCGCGCGGCGCCCGGTATGGATAGAATACTCTGGTCAACGCGGAGATCGGAGAACTACGGTGGAAGATAAATTTACCGACATTGCGCAGAACAAAAAGGCCCGCTTCGAGTACGAGGTGCTTGAGACCTTCGAGGCGGGCATAGTCCTGGTCGGCACCGAGGTGAAATCAGTCCGACAGAAGAAGGTGAGCATCAACGAGTCGTTCGCCAGGGTGAAGAACGGCGAACCCTACATACTGGGGCTCAACATCGCGGTATACGAGATGGGAAACCGCTTCAATCACGAGCCCACGCGCGAGCGCAAACTCCTTCTGCACAGGCACGAGATACGACGTCTCATAGGAAAACTCAAGGAGAAGGGCCTGACCCTGGTTCCGCTGAAGATGTACTTCAAGAATGGAAAGGTCAAGGTGCTTCTCGGGCTGGCAAAGGGAAAGGCCCAGTACGACAAACGGAAGTCGATACAGAAACGCGAGGGCGACCGCGAGATACAGCGCGCGATGAAAAAATACCGCTGACTTTTTCATTGACTTTAATGCGCGGGCCGATAGTATAATTTGAATGACTTCCGGGCACTTCGGCCGAGCCCGGCGGTCCGCTTATCGATGGGCCTGGAAGGTCATGTGGAAACCATACTCTTTCTGATACTCTTCCCCGCGGGGATCTCGCTCCTCCTTCTCTCCATACCCGTAAAATCGGTGCGGAGGCTGATAGCGGTCATCGCCAATATCGCGCTTATCGCCGGAACGATCCACCTGCTGTACGAATCGTCGGGCGCGACCGTACGTTTCGAGCTTGAAAGCGTCTGGATCGAGCGCGCCATGCTGGTCCTGGAGGCGGCTCTTTCGGTATATATCCTGTACATGGGAGTACGCTTCAGGCGCTACCTGGTCGTGCTTTTCACGCTGCTCCAGCTCGGACTCCTGATACATTTCGAAACGGTCGCGGCGCCCGGCATCCACGTGGTCCACAGCCTCTT
>JAGODA010000001.1 GCA_017998475.1 Spirochaetota bacterium
AAAAGCCGGGTGGGAGAGCCCGGCTTTTTGAATGATACTGCGATGCTGGCTCGGGACTTATCGTAACAGCTGAAGAACGGTCTGCGACTTGGTGTTCGCCTGCGCGAGCATGGCAGTCGCCGCCTGCGTGAGAATCTGATAGCGTACGAACGAGGACATCTGTTCGGCCATGTCGGTGTCGCGTATGCGGCTTTCCGACGCCTGAACGTTCTCGTAGGCGTTCATAAGGCCCTTGGCGGCGTGTTCCAGACGGTTGTAGTAAGCGCCGAGGTCCGCGCGCTGCTTGGAGATGATGCGCAGGGCCTCATCGGCGATACCGATCACCGCGTTCGCCTTGCCGGGCGTCGAGATCGAGATGAAGGTGAGCACGGTGGGGTTGCGGAGTCCCAGGGCCGCCGTGGTCATGGTCTCGATGAAAACCCGCTCGCGCTGGTGCATGTTGGGGCCCATGTGGAACCACATGGACGCGGTCGGATGAAGCCTGGCAAAAGAGCCGGTGAGGAGCTTCATCTTGTTGAATTCCGCCTGTGAGGAGATGCGGTCGATCTCATCGACGAGCTCGGAAATCTCGACCTGGATCTGCTGGCGGTCTTCCGGGGTGTAGATTCCGTTGGCAGACTGGACGGCGAGCACCCGTATGCGCTGCAGGATGTCGTGCGTCTGCTGCAGGTATCCTTCAGCCGTCTGGATCATCGACATGCCGTCCTCGGTGTTGCGTTCCGCCTGACGGAGTCCGCTTATCTGCGAGCGCATTTTTTCAGAGACGGCGAGACCGGACGCGTCGTCGCCCGCCTTGTTGATGCGCATGCCGGACGACAGCTTCTCGATGTCCTGCGTGATGCTCCAGTCGTGGAATTTGAGAGTACGGTGGGCGAAAATCGCGCTCACGTTGTGGTTTATGATCATATCCTTCCTCCTTGAATTTTCAGCTATCGTCCCTGATAGCAGCTATGGATAGAATTGTTGCAAAACCTGGGAATCTTCGACCCCGCATGGCGATTGCGGTCTTCGTATTCTCCAGTTATGCAACAATTCTAGTTCTCATAGTGATCATCCTGAAATTCGTCAGAATAAAAAATTATTTAGAGATCATTTATAAGCGTTTATAGTATTTTATGGGTGTTTATTATTAAATATGGCTATTATTCGGCTTTTAGCTATTCATTTTAAAATTTTTTTATTCCGGATAAAAATTCTTTAATCCGCCGCTTGATGGATTATAGTCCGGTCATACACCCGATGTGAATAAATGCCCGGGCGCATGATTGTATCAGTGATGAGAATCCGCGGTTTTTTTCTTGTAAATAATGGCGCCGGGCTGTTGTGTGCTGTGGAAACGCGCGGCAGGGCACAGGTAATGGTAAGGTAATGGTACGGCGATTTGGTGGATATTCACCGAGGATGAGAACCCCGCTTTCGGGCGGGGGCGGACCGTCGCGGCTTCCGGGAATCGTGCGATGGATCGCGGATCTCGCCGGTGATCTCATGTCGCGGTTTCGCAATCCCAGGGCCGTCGTGGTCGGGATCGCGGCAGGTGTGCTGTGCGCTTTCATCATCATCCTCGTCGTCGATTTTTTCAGGGTGCGGGCCATCGCGAATTTCGAGCCCAAAGTCCCCACCAAGATTTTTGACAAGAACGGCGTGCTGGTGGCCGAGCTCTTCCGCCAGAAGCGCGAGGTGGTGCCGCTCGCGAAAATTCCGAAAGACCTCGTCCATGCCTTCGTCGCCATTGAGGACAACGAGTTTTACGAGCATTTCGGCATAAATCCCAAGGGAATAGCGCGGGCGTTTTTTATCAACGTCTTCTCGGGGCGGATCCGCCAGGGCGGGAGCACCATCACCCAGCAGCTTTCTAAGATCCTGCTTACCTCCGGCGAGCGGAGCCTCTATCGCAAGGTCAAAGAGGCCTTCATCTCCGTCATGATGGAGATCTTTTACACGAAAGATGAAATCATGACGCTGTACCTCAACCAGATATTTCTCGGCCACGGGGCCTATGGCGTGCAATCCGCCTCGCAGTTCTATTTCAATAAAAACGTATGGGAGCTCAACCTGGCGGAGTGCGCTCTGCTGGCCACGCTGCCGTCGTCGCCCAATAACCTTTCGCCCATCCGCTTCCCCGAACGCGCGCTGGAGCGCCATAAGATCGTGCTGGCCAAGATGGTGGAGGTGGGATACATCTCCATTCCACAGGCGGAGAAGGCCTACCTGGATTTCTGGCCCGACTATCTCTATTACATCAACGAACTGCCGCCGACGATGAATACCTGGTCCTCGCGTGTCGACAAGGCGCCGTGGTTCACCGAGTACATCCGCCGCATGCTGGTAAAGAAATACGGCGAGGAAAAAGTGTACGAGGAGGGGCTGCTGGTCTACACGACCATGGATCTCAACAAGCAGCTCACGGCACAGAAGGTTCTGCCTCCGGCCCTCAGGCGCCAGACCGCCGTTTCGGGGAGCCTCGCTTTCAAGCGCGAGGACCAGATTACGGAAAATTACGGTTCCCTGGTGGACATCTTCTCGCTCCTGTTCGACGGTAACCCCTTCGCCAGGACGGGCTCGCTCGAGGTAAAGAAGGTAAACGACGCGCTAAAGGAGCGGGTTATCGACGAGCTGGAGCTTGTCAATTTTCTTACCGGGGGGGACGCTCTGGGGCAGACCATACAACTCTATCGTGTGGGCTACGCCGACGACAAGGACTTCCAGAAGGTTGAGGGGTGTCTTATCTCGATAGACCACCGGACGGGCTATATAGAAGCGATGGTCGGTGGAAGCGAATTCACCAGCGTCAACCAGCTCAACCGCGCCATGCAGTCCATGCGCCAGCCCGGTTCGGCCATAAAGCCGCTTCTGTACGCCGCGGCCATGGAGTCGAAGAAGTTCTCGCCCGCCACCGCGGTTCTCGATTCGCCGCTGGTGTATCTCGACACGGAGGGCGGAGACTGGGTGCCGGAAAACTATGAAGGGGAGTATTACGGCCTGCTGAGGCTGCGCAAGGCCCTTTCGCTCTCAATAAACGTGATCAGCATCCGCATCGCCGACGCGCTCGGCATTGAATATGTAATGCGGTTCTACGGAAAACTTCTGAAACTCGGTCCCGAAGACACCAAGCGCCGTGTTCCGCGCAACTTCTCGATCGCGCTCGGCTCGTTCGAGGTGTCGCCTTTCGAGCTCGCCCGCGCGTACGCCATCATCGCCAACGGAGGAAAGGACGTGATCCCCTTCAGCGTGAAGAGCGTGAAGGACCGCAGGGGACGGGTCCTCGAAAACAACGAGGAGGAAATCGCCTCTCTCATCAGAAAACGCGAGCAGGACGGCACCATCCAGGTGCTGCAGCCGTCGACGGCGCAGATCATGATAAGCCTGCTGCAGTCGGTGATATCATCGGGAACCGGCTCGGCGGCGTCCATCGGCAGAATGGCCGGAGGGAAGACGGGTACAACCAACAACTGGAAAGACGCCTGGTTCTGCGGGTTCTCCCCTTCGCTCACCACCTGTATATGGATGGGATACGACAAGCTCGGCCTTTCGCTCGGCATCGGACAGGCGGGCGGGGCCGTTGTGGCGCCCGCCTGGGGCGATTATATGCGCGAGGCGCTTCGCAACGATGAGGCCTTCAGTTTCCCGCAGTACGCGGCGCTTTCCGAACGGGAGGTGTGCGCGGTTTCCGGCCTTACTCCGTCCTCGAGCTGCCGGAACAGGCTGAACGAGGTGTTTATTCCGGGCACTGAGCCGGACGAGGAGTGCGTCATGTGCCGCGACGCGATGCACGAGGTCAGGGTGCTTCAGAAAGGCCCCAGAGAGAATATCGCCGGGGGACAGAAGCAATCGATAATGAAGAACATCCGGAAGAAAAAGGAAGGCGACCGCATCCTGGACAAGGTCGGGAACGACCTGCTCAACTGATTTCAGGGAGGAATATGCGACCCGGAACTTTTATGCTTGAAAAAGAATCGACCTGTCTTATGGTGATCGACGTACAGGAGCGCCTGTTCAATTCCATGGAGTATGATATCCGGCGGAACGTCGTGCGAAACATCGGAATACTCCTGGAAACGGCGAACGCGTTTTCCATTCCCATTGTGGTGACCGAGCAGTACTCGAAAGGGCTGGGGCCGACCATTCCGGATATCAGGAACCACCTGGGGAGTATCGAGGCGTTCGACAAGACGTGTTTCAACTGCATGCTTGACGCGCCGATAGAATCGCGCATGGCCGAGCTCGGCAGGAATACCGTGATCCTGTGCGGAATAGAGACTCATATCTGCGTGCTGACCACCGCGCTCAGCCTGCTCGAGAGAGGGTATCGCGTTATCGTCGCCTCGGACGCGGCCTGCTCGCGCAGAAAGCACGAGTGGAAGATGGCCATCAGCGCCCTGCGCGACGCGGGCGCGGTGATTTACCCGACCGAGACGATAGCCTTCATGTTTATCGAGCGGTCCGGGACCGAAGAATTCAAAAGGCTTTCGCCGCTGTTCAAGTGACGCGCGAATCGCCGGACGGAGAGAACCGACAATGATACGATGCGCGGCGATCGCCCTCGCTCTCGTGCTGTGCCTTCCGGCCTACGGAGGAGAATCCATCTCCCGAAGGCTCTTCGTGATCGAGCGAAGCACCAACAGCAACATCGTCGTTTACGACGCGAACGTGGTTGCGGGGAAGCTTCTGAACAGCGCGCGCCCGGTCGACGCATACTGGATCATGCGCGAGCGGGGCAGCCGGCGCGAAGAGCTCACCTATATCGAAAAAAGCAGGGCTTACGGTTTCGATATCGAGCAGGTGCGGGAAGGGAGCCATTATCGCATGGCGATCCGCTCGTTCCGCGACAGGTTGATAAGCGTCATACTGGAAAAGGACAGGCCCAGAGCGGTCATGGAGATAAACGGGCGACGGGGGTATCTTTCGCGCATTTTTATCGCCACCGCGGGGTCGGCGCTTTTCCCGGCCGTCGATCACGTTATTCTGTTCGGCGTGGATGCTGTAAGCGGAGAATCGCTGCGGGAGAAGATCAGCGCCCGCTGATCTTAATGCCCGCCGGAAAGGGAATCCCACAGTATAGCGCGGGCATCCATGACCGGCCCGTCCACGCACGCGCGCCTGAGACCGGAGGAGGTTTCGACCGTGCAGCCCGAACACAGCCCCACGCCGCAGCCGAAATAATTCTCGAGCGATACTTCCATCGGGACGGGGCTTCCGGCCGCGAGCCGGACCATGCCTTCCATCATGGGCGTCGGACCGCAGACATACACGCGGTCGTAACCGCCGTCCTCCAGGAGCTCGCAGGCGGTTTCGGTGCAATAGCCGCCGCGGCCCTCGGAGCCGTCGTCCGTTGAAAGATGGAACTCGTCGACTTCGCGGGCGAAGCGATCCTTGCAGTAGATAAGATCGGCGGAACGCGCGCCGTAGACGAAACTTACGCGTGTCCCCCGGCGTTTAAGCTCTCGGGCCAGATAGTAGAGAGGAGCGTTGCCGACACCCCCGCCGATAAGGAGCGCCCGTCCTCCCTCGATAAGGGTGAATCCCCTTCCCAGGGGGCCGAGCATGTCGACCCGGGCGCCGGCGCGCATTTCTCCGAGAAGCCGCGTCCCCCTGCCGATCACCCTGACGACGATTTCCATTATGCCCCTGTCGAAATCGAAAATCGAAAACGGCCTGCGAACCAGGGGATCTGTGCCGGCGGTTGTCTTTATGTTGACGAACTGTCCGGGGGCCGGAGCCGTCGCGTCGTCATAACGCAGCTTGAGCAGAACGTGGTCTCTGGCCACGGGCAGTGGATTTTCGATCAACTGGGCCATTAAAGTTTCATCCTCGAGTGAAATATCACCAAGGATTCTATCGCTCCCGGGCGAATACAATACAATTTTTTCGAACGGCTTGCATTATTTTTCACGCGCGCGGAAGGCGCGCGAGCCTTGAAAATCCGGACCGGAGTGGGAAACCCTCATGCCCGAACGACCGCGGGATACGGCCCCGTCATCATTCCCCGACAGATAAAAAGTTGGTGACTTATACAAGCGCGTTTCGTATGATACGCGACATATCACGATCCGGAGGGACACGATGAAAGCGAAAGGCGGCGTGAAAACGAACGATTATATCCTCGCGATCGATGTCGGGACCCAGTCGATCCGCGCCATACTCATCGACCCGTCCGGCACCCTGCACGACATCGTCAAGACGCCCATTGAACCGTACTATTCCGAACAACCCGGATGGGCCGAACAGGACCCCGATTACTACTGGAAAACGCTCTGTCAGACGTGCAAAAAGCTCATCGCCTCGACGAAGATCAGGAAGGAATCGATCCGCGGCGTCACCATGACGACCCAGCGCGACACGATGGTCAACGTGGACAGAAACGGCAGGCCGTTGCGCCCCGCCATCGTGTGGCTCGACCAGCGGCGCGCGAGCAAGGGGAACTGGCCGAACCCGGTGCTTAAAGCCGCGCTTCGCGCCATGAAGCTTCTGGAGGCGGTGGAGTACACCATCACCGAGAGCGAATCCAACTGGATCCGCGAGAACCAGCCCGAGATCTGGGAGAAGACCCACAAGTTCCTGTTCCTGTCGGGCTTTCTCACCCACCGACTGGTGGGTGAGTATGTGGACTCCACCGGATGTACCGTCGGCTTCGTGCCCTTCGATTATAAAACGCAGGCCTGGGCGAAACCTTCGGACATGAAATGGAAGATGTTTCCCATGGATCCCTCCGTGCTCCCCGCCCTTGTAAAGCCGTCGGAGATGATGGGCTACATCACGAAGAAGGCCTCCTCCGAAACCGGAATACCGGCGGGCCTGCCGCTCATCGCGGCCGCGGCCGACAAGGCCTGCGAGGTTCTTGGCTCCGGATGCATGAGCCCGGAGATCGCCTGCCTCTCGTACGGTACGACCGCCACGGTTGAAACAACCAACACGAAATACGTCGAGATCGTGCCCTTCATCCCGCCGTACCCCAGCGCGGTCCCCGGCGCCTACAACACCGAGGTCATGATCTACCGCGGCTTCTGGATGGTGAGCTGGTTCAAGCGCGAGTTCGGGATGCGCGAGGAGCTGATCGCGAAGAAAAGGAAGATCAGCCCCGAGAGGCTCTTCGACGAGCTCGTGGCGGACATACCGCCGGGGTCCATGGGGCTCATGCTCCAGCCATACTGGTCTCCGGGACTCAAGATTCCGGGGCCGGAGGCGAAGGGAGCGGTGATCGGATTCGGCGACGTGCACACCCGCGCGCACATATATCGTTCGATTCTTGAAGGACTCGCCTATGCGCTGAAAGAGGGAGCCATCCGCACCGAAAAGCGCAACGGTGTAAAAATTGAGAGAATCCGAGTTTCGGGAGGCGGTTCGCAGAGCGACGTGCCGATGCAGCTTACCGCGGATATTTTCGACATGCCGACGGAGCGCCCCCATACCTACGAGACATCGGCGCTGGGGGCCGCTATCGACGCCGCCGTGGGGCTGGGGATCCACCCGGATTTTCCCTCCGCCGTAAAGGCGATGACGCGCATCGGAAAGGTTTTCGAGCCGGTTCCGAAAAACAGGGATATCTATCGCGATCTGTTCGAAAAGGTCTACCTTAAGCTGTACGACCGGCTCAAACCTCTTTACGAGGACATACGCCAGATAACCGGATACCCGCCTCAGAGATGACGATACCGGTCCCGTGCCGACCTTTCGCCCGGCCATGTCCATCCGAGCGGAGGCGGCGGGGCGTCGCTGTAATTAATGATTGACCACTGTTGTATATTACACTACTGTCACAGTCATTGTTCATGCGATACGTCGTTCGGCCGGGGGCCGCGCAGGATTCCGGCGGCATGACGGACGCGATACGCGAGGCGGGAAGTGGTTCTTTCATAACGCTCACCGGACATGGTGATAATCGGGGGTTCAGGGACGGCCCATGAAGACGATTAATAGAATCAGGGAAGGCGCGGACACTATGAAAAGCCTGGTATACGAGCTCGAAGAGGTCTTTTTCCGGATCGTAAAAAACGCGTATCCCGCGCTCTGGGAGGACGCCGGCATAACGCGCTCGCTCATCATGGATATGTCGGCCGCGATGGCAGACAGGCAGATGAAGACACCCGGCAACCAGGTGAAGATGGCGATGAAGCCGCTCATGCTCGCCGGAGAGCCTGAAAGCGAGCTCTGCTCCGCGGCGATGCTTTTCAGGATCGCCTACCACGACGGCCAGGCGGCGCAGGGAGCGGCGTTTCTCGACGCCCACGTGAAGGACGCCGGTAAGAACACCTTCTCGTCAATAAAAAAGGACCACCTGAAGCGCCTGCATTCGATCGCGCATCACAGCCAGCTGTTGCTCTACGATTACGACAACATCACCGGGATGGCGTTTCCCGCGACGGCGGAGTCCGTGCTCGGAGCGTATCCGTCCAACTGGAACGGCTGGGCTCCGTTCACCGTGGCCGCCGCCGCGCCGGCGCACTGCGCGATCGCGCTTAACAGCAAGGACACCGGCCTGTATAAAGCCTCGCTTCCCTGGTCGTACCAGCTCTGTTTCCGCAACATCTACGGGCTCGATCTGGATTTCGGCGACGCGGCCGTCGATACGGCGCGCGGTGCGCGGTTCGAAAAGGGACGCGCCCGCTACCTGGTACTGGTGTCGGTCGCGCACGGCGGCGCCGACCTTGACGAGAACTTCGACTATGACCGTGAGGCCTACACGGAGATGAGCTGATTCAGCCATGAGGGTTCGTCGTTGGGTTCAGCGGCCGTTCGTCGTGAGCCTCGATATCCCCAGCATCATGAAATACACGAGCGTTCCTCCCGCCACCATGGTCGCCCCGGTCGGAGTGTCGAGCCTGTAGGAAAGGAAGAGTCCGCCGAGCATGATACTCACCGCGTAGACGGTGCCTCCTGCGAGGACAAGCCTGAAGTTGTTCGAAACGAGCAGCCCGAAGCTTGCCGGAAGAACGACGAGAGCCGAAACGAGCACGATCCCCACGATCTTGATGCTGACAACGATGATGGCGGCGAGGAAGACCAGCATGATGTTCTCGAGCAGCACTATCGGAACGCCGCTGACCGCTGCCACCTCTTCATCGAAGGAGGCGAACAGGATGCGGTGCAGGAAAACCGCGACGAAAGGCAGAAAAACGAGCAGTGCGATGATGACGATCGTCCGGTCGAAATCGGTTATTCCGAGGATGTTGCCGAACAGATAGCCCATGAGGTCGAATGAGTAGTCCTTGCGCATCGCGATTAACAGGGCTCCGAGCGCCATCGAAAACGAGAAAAAGATTCCGATACTCGCGTCGTAGCTGATCCGCCCGAGCTTTACGATGCGCCCTATCACGAGGGCGGAGGCGACGCAGAAGGCGAGCGATGTATAAAAGGGATTGATGCCGCAGAGCAGTCCGATCGCCACGCCGGCAAACGCCGTGTGCGCTATGCCCGCACCCATGAAGGAAAGCCCGCGCATCACCACGAAAAAAGAAAGCGTCCCGAAGAGGATGCCGAGGAGTATGCACATGATGAAGGCGTTCCGGAAGAATGTCATTTCGAAAAGCTCCATCATCGGGACCTCCGGCATGTTTCGCAGTTCTGGTCGTGGTGCAGAAAATACACGTTTCTTCCGAACACCTTCTCGAGGGCTTCGGCCGGCATGTCCTCCGATGGCCTGCCATGGAAGTGAATGCGCTGCTTGAGGCAGGCGACCCTGTCCACAATGCCCGAAACGCTTCCTATGTCGTGAGACACGAGGATGATGGTCATGCCCGCGGTGTCGCGAAGGTCCACGAGAAGCCGGTAAAAATTATCCTGGGCCACCGCGTCGAGCCCCGTCGAGGGCTCGTCGAGAATGAGCATGAGCGGATTGAGCGCGAGGGCCCTGGCGATGAGCACCCGCTGGCGCTCCCCTCCCGAAAGGCTGCCGAAGTGCCTGTCCCGTTTCTCGGCCATGCCGACGCGCTCGAGCGCGCTGTCGATCGCCTTGCGGTCCTCCTTTTCGAGCCGCTCGAAGGCGGATGCCCGCGCGTAGCGGGACATGGCGACCACGTCGTAGGCGCTGAGGGGGAAGTCGGCATTGTAGGAGGAGCGCTGGGGCAAATAGCCGATAAGTCCCCGGCGGCGGATGTCCGCGGGGGAATGGCCGAACACGCGCACCTCTCCGGCAGAAGGAGGTGTGAATCCCATTGCCGTGCGTAAAAGAGTGCTCTTGCCGCTCCCGTTGGGACCGACGATCGAGAGTATCTCGTTCCGCTCCACAGTAAGGTAAACATCCTCGAGCACGACCATCGTACCGAAACGAACCCAGACGCCGCTCATCGAGAGTGGCGCACCGTTCACGTTTGCCGCAACTGTTTCGGTCATTCTTCGTTCCACTTTCTATTTGTTACCTCGCGCTTCCGAGAGCGCATTGGCGAACAGGCGAGCATTGTGCTCCATCAGGCGCACGTAACCGTTCGCCACGGGATCGTCCTCGTCGCCGATCGCGTCGAGTTGCAGAAGCGCCGCTCCGCTCTCCCGGGCGAGTGCCGCCGCCGCTCCGCTCTGCACCTTGAGGTCGATAACAATGACCCGAACGCCTTCCGTACGTGCCCTGCGTACCAGCCGGTTGAAATCACGGACCGAGGGTTCGTGGCCGTGGCCCTTCTCGATCGTGTCGACGATTTCGAGCCCGTATTCGGCGGCGAAATAATCCCAGGATGGATGCCATTGTATAAACTTGCGGTAAGCGAGGAGGCGCAGCATGCCGGCTATGCGGCGATCGAGTTCATCGAGGGTTTTCTCGAACGATACGAGGTTATTCCGGTAATAGTGTGCGCCCTCGGGGTCCACTGTCGAAAGCCGATCCGCGATATGACGGGCGATGTCGCGTCCGCCCTTGATCGAAAGCCAGATATGGGGATTTTCGTGGTGGTTTCTCTCGAGCAGATATGAAACATTCGTGTCTTTCTTCAAATATTTCTCCATCCACCCGTCAAATTCCGGATGAACACCGAGAAATACCCGGGATTCCTGCAGCCGTTTTACAACCGACGGGACGGGCTCGAAGGTGTGGGGATTGGCGCCGGGAGGAACGGCGTGAAATACACTCGCTCGGCTTCCCGCGACGGAGCGTGCGATGTCGCAGACAGGGAAAATTGAGACAGCCATCTGTATTTCATCAGCACGGGCCGACTCCCGGTCCCGTCCACAGGAGAGAAGCGCGGCGAAAACCAGAATAGAGGCAAAGGCGGCGGCTGCGCGCGGTGACGTGATCGTCATGGGATCTCCTTCTTTCGGACCGGCGGGGCGAATGCTCGCACGCCGGCGGCGTGTTCGGTTTCCTACTGTGCGCTCTCGAAATGTTTCGCGCAAGTATTTATTGTCGACCGGAGCGCGGACGGCGGAGTGCCGAGCGTCCATGCCGTGTTGTTTTACTTGACAAAAACCGGTACGAGCGGCTAATCAACAAAAACAAGCGAATCGTCGTTGAGTGGCATTTGTCGGCGACCTGAGACCGCGGCGTACCGGCCGGGAAACCGGTTTGATCACCGTTAAAAAGTTGAAATCGGCGAATTCCATGATACCATAGTGGGCAACGGCAACGCCCCCTTCGAGTACGATAAAGGAGCATCCCATGGCGATTAAAGACGGATTCCCGGCGGAAGATCTTTTCTGTTCGGACCACGGCCTGACCTATAACGACTTCATCATCCTCCCCGGATATATCGACTTCGCGCCCGACGACGTTGACCTCGAGGCGAACCTGACGCGCAATATCGTCCTGAAAAGGCCGATCACATCGAGCCCGATGGACACGGTGACCGAGTATCGCATGGCGATCGGCATGGCGCTTCTCGGTGGCATAGGATTCATCCATTACAACAATACGATCGAGGAGCAGGTCGAGCACGTAAAGAAGGTAAAGCGTTTCGAGAACGGATTCATCACGGACCCCATTGTGCTCTCCCCCTCGAACACCATCGCCGATATCGACGAGATCAAATCGAAATACGGCTTTTCGGGAATCCCCATCACGGAGGACGGAAAGCTCTATTCCAGGCTGGTCGGAGTGGTGACCAACCGCGACATCGACTTCGAGACCGATCGCACCCGGAAGCTCAGGGAGGTGATGACAACGGACCTCCTGACGGCGAAGAAGGATATATCACTCACCCAGGCGAACGAGATATTAAAAAAATCGAAAAAGGGAAAGCTTCCCATAGTCGATGAAAAGGGGTGCCTGGTCGCGTTCATGTGCAGGAATGACCTTCTGAAAAACAGGGAATATCCTTACGCGTCCAAGGACGGCCAGAAACAGCTGATGGTGGGCGCCGCGATATCCACCAAGGAGGAATCAAGGGAGCGTCTGGACAAGCTGGTCCAGGCGGGCCTTAACGTAGTAGTGATCGACGCGGCCCAGGGGAATTCCCTCTATCAGGTCGAGATGATCAAATATATTAAAAAGAGCTATCCGTCGCTCGAGGTCATCGGCGGTAACGTCGTAACCGAGGAGCAGTGCGAAAACCTGATAAAGGCGGGAGCCGACGGCCTGCGGATCGGGATGGGGCCGGGTTCCATCTGTACTACCCAGACCACGATGGCGGTGGGACGGGCGCAGGCCACCGCCGTTTATCGCTGCGCGCGATACGCCCGCGGGCACGGAGTGCCGGTAATCGCCGATGGAGGCATCTCGGTGACCGGCCATATCGCCAAGGCTCTTTCCCTCGGAGCTTCCGCGGCCATGATGGGCTCGATGTTCGCGGCGACCGAGGAGGCGCCGGGCGAGTACTTCTACGAAAACGGAATACGCCTGAAACGCTACCGCGGCATGGCGTCGCTCGAGGCGATGGAGAAGGGCGGCGGGAAACGCTATTTCGCGGATGACGCGAAAATCATGGTGGCGCAGGGCGTTTCCGGGGCCGTGGTCGACAAGGGCTCCCTGTTCGATTACGTCCCCTACCTCATACAGGGGCTCAAGCATTCCCTCCAGGATATGGGCGCCCGCAGCGTTAAAAAACTTCACGAAATGCTCTATTCGGGGGATCTGCGGTTCGAGCGGCGTTCGATATCAGCACAGATAGAGGGCGGGGTGCATGACATGTATTCCTACAAGGAGCCCAAATACATGTAAAGCTTCAGCCGTCGGGTTTCCGCCGGTTTGCGGCCCTCAGCCTTATGACGATGTACACGGCGAGGGCCGTTGCCATCAGCGCTATGACAACCGTGTTGTAATTGCGGAGGATGGTCCCCATGCGTTCTTTCACCAGTTCCCAGTTGTCACCCAACAGATACCCGGTGTGAATCCAGATGAGGTTCCATACCGAAGCGCTGGCGATTGCACACAGCAACACTTTCCATAGAGACAGCCGGGCAATGCCGGATGCAAGGGAGATCACCGAACGGATACCGGGCAGGAATCTGTTGGCCAGGACGACGAGATAGCCATATCGCCTGAACCAGGCCTCTGCCTTCATGATGCGCCTGGCCGGGAGATGACGGTAATCCCTGCCTATGAAAAATTCACGCCCGAGATAGCGGCCGACCAGCACGAGACAGACAAACCCCAGCACGCTGCCGAGCGTCGTTGACAGATAAACCAGGGAATAATCGAGCCTTCCGGTGCCGACCAGAAAGGCGCCGAACGCGGTTATGGTGTCGCCCGGCACCGGCGGGAAAACGTTCTCGATGAACGCGCTTATAAAAAGCAGGAGGTAGAGCAGCGCGTCGCTTGCCCCTGCAAGGGTCGGGAGGATATCGGCCAGCGTGGTTTCCATGGATGAGTCATTTCACATGATGTTAAAACACCCGGCAATACTTTTATGCGGGGGCACGGGAGGAAAAATCCTTGATTATTAGCGATGAACGAGTATTATCACCGGATCGTGACGCGCGCTACCCCATGACTGAGAGGTTATAACGGTGAGAAGGTTACTGGTTTTTTCCCTCATGCTTGCTTCCCTGGCGATGGTTTCATGTAAAACGGCGGAAGTCAAGGACCCCATGAAAGAGCGTATTGACGAATATCTTACTGTTGACCCGAACGCCAAGGAGCTTTTCCGCGTTCTGATGATGTCCGATCGTTACCTGCTGTCTCAGATGAATCATGCCGACAGAATCCGTCGCAATGAGGACTCGGGCGGCGACAAGTACATGACCGAGGAACTGAAGAAATTCGACAAGATAGATGAAGAGCGGGACGGTGTAATCGCGGTATGGCTCTATCCCGATTCCGGCAGGCTGATGAAGGTAAGGCCGAAAAAGCTTACGTATCTGGTGGAGATAGACAAGCTTATCGTGGAGGACATTCAGCGCTGGAGCTTCCAGTTCCCGGCAAAGGACGTGTATCCCACGCAGTTTGACGTGCGCTACAGGGTTATCCTCCGCAAAACGCTCTCGGACGAAGAGATAATGAAAGAGGTGCGGGAAAAGATAATCGAAAAAACGGGTTCGCGCTGATCAGACAGAAGCGGTATTGATTATCAGGCGGACCGAGTTTTCGTCGATCATGAGTTTTTTCGCGATGTCGGTCGAGTTCCAGCCCCTGCTGGACAGCTCCCTCACGGTTTTTATCACGCCTTCGTTGAGGTTTTTCCCCAGCGGAAGATCACCCTTCATCTGACGGGCGATAGGATTGTTGTTTTCCACGGCCTGAAGAAAATCCGCGAACTGCTTCATCTTCCGGTCGGTCTGGCTGAACATGTCCTTCAGCCGCGAGTCGGTGCTGTCGATTTCGGAGCGCATCGACTCCATCTTCTGAAACATGGCGTGAATCTGATCGATGCGCTTCTCGATGTGGGCCGTGAGCCCCTCGAGCTCGCCGAACTTGTCCTTAACGTCGCGTATCTCCTGTTCCCGCGACTTGAGTACGAGCGTGTTCTCCTCTATCGAGGTGAGATACTGGGTCAGCTTCTGGATGCGCTTGTCCGAACGCTCGAGCACCGACTGAAAGGAGCCTATTCTGGACTCCATGGACTTTATCAGTAAATCGGCCTTGTGGGACGAGTCGAGGTTTTTCGCGATCGTGTCCTCGTATTCGCGTAACTCGGCGATCCTCGCTTCCAGCCCGGCGTAACTCTGCCCGAGAGTCTCGATGCGCGCGTTCACGATGTCGATTTTGGAGATTTTGTCCTCGAGCGACTCCATCTTCTGGGTGACCATGTCGGTCAGCCCGATGATTCCGGCCAGCTCGTTTTCGTAATTGGCAAGCCTCGTTTTGCGCCCCTCGAAGGCCTTGAGCTCTTTCTCGACGGTCTTGCGCAGGTCCTTTATCTTTTCGATATCGTCCATGAACTTCTGTATGCTGCGCGCCTCTTCCCTGGCGTCCTTCAGCATGACGCCGAAGTTCTGCACGGCGTCCTCCACCTTGCGCATCATCTCGTCGCTTTTGGTGAAGATCTGCCTGCTCTCCTCGTACTGGGTTATCTCCTTGCGCATGTCGAGGAGGCGCTGCTCCATCTGGGCGAAATCCGTCTTCACGCGCTGCATCTGCGAATCGAGGGAATCGTTAAAACGCTCCTCCATGTCCGAAAGTTTTTCCGACAGTGAGCTGAATCGCTGCTCGACTCCGCGGTATTCGGAGATAAGCGTGGACATCTTTTCCTCGGCGGTTTCGGAAAGGCGGTTTTCCATTTCGGCGTATTTCTCGTCGAAGTCCTCGATCTTCGCTATGGTTTCCTCGGCCTCTTTGCGCGCGGCCTTCACGATTTCGTCCTTTTTGGCGATGGAGTGTATGCTCAGGTTGTCGATTTCGGTGCGAATCTTCTGGACCTCGTCGGCGAAGGAGGCTATGAGTTTCGACTTGGAGTCGTCGATGGTGTTCTCCACGGTGCGGAGCTTCCCGTAGACCTTGTCGATATCGGTCTCGACTTTCTCCAGAAGGGAGTCGCGGCTTCGATGAAATTCGGCGACGGACTCCGCGATTTCCCGTTTTATGTCGGCGGACTTGTCTTTTATGTCCGCGAACACGCTGTTTTCGAGGTCGGAGAGGGTAGCCTTGAGGGCGTTGACCTTGGAATTGATATCGGTAATATCCGAACGCGTTTCGGCAAGGGACTGGCTGCGGGTTTCCTGAAGCGAGAGCTCGAAGTTTTCTATTCCCTTTTCGATATTGCCTATCTTGGCGTTGATGTCGGTGAATACCCTCCGCTCGGCCGAATCTATGCGGCTTTCGAGCAGGTCGGCCGTATGGCTCACGGAATCGATGCGTGATTTGATGTTTTCGAGGATGGCCTCACCCGTCGTGGTGATACCCTGCTCCATGCGGGCGAGCGAATCGGAGAACGTCCGGGTGAGCAGCTCAACTTTCTCCTGGGCGGAGCCAAGCAGGGCGGCCTCGTTTTCCCTGAATGATTCCCTGAGTCTGGTGATCTGGGCCGCGATCTCCTCTCCCATTTCGCGGGAGCGCTCGCGGACCCTGTCGTTGAATCCCTGTATAATGACGGAGCTCTCGCGCTCGGCCCGGGCGAGCCCCTCGACCAGCGTGCCGATCTTCTTCGCCATGTCGCCGAACCCTGCCCTGGACGCGGCGATAAACTCGATCTGTTTGTTGACCTCGCGCGCCGCCTGCGAAACTACTTTCAGATCGTCCTCGACCTTCTTGAGGCTTGATTTCTCTATGTCGAGTCCCTTGATCCTGTTCTCGATCTCCGTGATCGATTCCCTCAGCGAGGTCGAGAGTCCCGAGGCTTTCTTGACGAGAAGATCCATCTCGATCGTGGCGTCGTTGAAGCGGCGGCTTTCCGTGTCGGCCAGTTTTCTGAAATCGTTGAAGATCTTGGACGAGAATCGCTTCAGCTTGATCATTTTCAGGTTTGATCGGTCGAGCCGGCGGAATGCCAGCAGCATCAGCAGGCACGACAGGAGCGTTACGATATTCCACGTCATCTCTTGCACTCTCCGGGCGTAGTCTTCTTTAAACAACCAGGCCGCAGGGACGGTATCCCAAATGACGATTCTATATAAATCCTGATGAATTGTCAATATCTATTTTATGTCTCATTAAAAAAGAGGCCTGGTGTCCGACTTTTTTCTGAGAACCACGGAGACGGGGGCTATCTTAGCGATAATGGAGAATGGCTCATGATAAGGAAGGCTTTCTTTTTCGGTAGTGTCGTAATCGGGGTGACGATTCTCGCCGCATTCGTTCTTTCCGAGGCGATGGTGAAAAAAGAATCGTTCGCCGAAAGGATGCTCGAAACCAGGAATTTTCGCGACGGCAGGACCGTGGAACTGGTGTGTGAGATAACGGCGTATTGTCCGGGCCCGTGCTGCAACACGGAGTATATTTCGGGAGAGGATGGCCCGGCCGTTCTGGACTGGAGCGATCGTCTCGCCGTAGGCGGACTTTCCATTACGGCTCTTCTGGGTGAGGGCCTTCGACCCGCCGCGGTCGATACCTCGATTATCCCCTTCGGTTCCGTCATCGATTACGAAGGTGTACTGTATGTGGCGCTCGACCGTGGCGGCGCAATTAAAGGAGCGCGCCTGGATCTCGCCTTGCCCTCTCACGAAGAATGCGTATTGTTCGGGCGCAGGGCCGGCCGGTCCGTCACCGTGTATGTTCCGAATTCACCCTCTCGTGCGGTAAGGATGATCAGGGAAAAATTCGGCGATGCCGGCGGGATTTAGGGGCGTTCTTTGGCCGCTTCGGCCTCGGTATCGCTCAACCGGATGTCGCGCGCGGACTGGTTTATGGGAAGCGGAATGCTCTCTCCCTGTTCGACATCGGACTGATTGCGCGGGTCGGGGGTCTTCCATCGGTTTTTTTCATCCTCTATCGTTATCCCGATCCTTTCGAGGCTGGACTGAATGGCGCAATCATTCGGATCGACAAGCAGGGCTTTTTCGTAGTAGGTTTTGGCCTCCTGGATCCTGCCGAGTTTTTCATAGCAGAGACCGGTGTAATGGAATATGCTGGCAGTGCTTTCTCTGAGTTCCATCGCGCGGACAAAATATTCGAGCGCCTCCTGGGGGCGTCCCATCGCGAAGAAAAGGACGCCCATCTGGTAGAGAACCTTCGTGTCGTCGCGCTTGAGAAACATGGCCTTCTGGAGATATCTGAATGCGTCGTCCAGGTTCTGAACGGTTATCGAGAGCATCCCGAGCCGATAGTTGGCCTCGAAATTGTCGGGGTTGATGTTGATGATCGCCCTGTAGAGGGTGCCCGCCGTGTCCCAGGCGCGTTCCTTTTCGCGGCGCACGGCCTCCGCGTAATAATGGCGCTCCTTGAACGCGAGGAGTGAAGCGATGTAGACCCTCAGGTCGGGAAGGTAGTCTCCCATTTTCCTGAGTTGTGCGAGGAGCGCCGTCTCTCCGTCGAATTCTCCGCGGACCTCCATAAGTGAAGCTTTTTTCAGCAGCGAAAACACCTGCGCTCGCGCCTGTATGCCCGCGAGTAAGCCGGTGCGGAAATAACCGGTATCGCCGGGAGGGATAAGCCCGCCTATCCTGAGGTTGTCGGTGAGATAGGTGTTTTCCAGCTGCCCAGTCGGCGCCCAGCCCGAACCCTTCGGTGAACACGGCCATTCCGGCGTTCTGGCGTGATCGAGCTGAACCAGCATGTCGTCGATGTCCGTAAAGAGGAGGTGCGCAAGCGGCTGATATTCGTTGATGAAGAGCCCGGCCAGATCGGGTTTGTCTCTGAAAAGGGCACTCATTCTGTCGAAGCCCTCGCGCGTGAGCTCGATGGCGGAAGAACCGCCCGAGCACAGAACGACAAGATGGTCGGAGAAGAGGAACCCGGCGAAATGGCCGAACTGTTTCTTCATCCCGGAGAGCGCCGTTGCAAGAGTGGATGAATCGATGTGTGAAAGGTTGAAGATCTGGGCGAATATGCCGTTTCCGGATAGGGAGCGTCCGGCGATAGAATAATACTCCGCGGAAAACCTGAAGCGGTTGCACGCGAGGTCGAAGAGGTTCGGTATATCGACTATCATGTCAGCCGGAACGTCCATTGATTTCAGATGGCGCAGGATCTCTCCGCGTTCGACGAAGTAAAAATTTTTACCGGTGAACGGAGGCTCCCTGAAGTCGACGGCCCGGCGCGGAATGTAGTCGAGGCACACTGCGCCGGGGAAATAGGCGATGGCCGGATTGCGATAGAAGCGCTGATTGCCGTCGATAAACAGTGCGCGGCTGTTCCCGTCTTCCATTGTTCTCGCGAAAAGCACGAGTGGAACGAGCGCCCGCTGCAGGTTTTTCACAGTATGGTCGCGTGATGAAAATATGCTCCGGCCGTTGAACCGGACAAGTTCGGCGCCCGCGCCGGAGGGATACGGCGAGTCGACAGCGGCGATGTCCGCGTAGCCGTCAATATGGCTGACGTACAGCCTGCCGTTTAATGGGATATCGAAGGTGATGTGCACGAACAGCATCACCGGTACCAGCATCGCCGCCCCGGCGAGATACACGGCCTTAATCCAGTATCTCGCCTCGGTCTGCACGAGATTTATGACCGGTATCGCCGTATTCATCAGAATGACGGCATAGAGCATGATAAAAAACCACAGGTTGGTGAATTCGAGCAGGTGTAGAGCGGCCAGAATGGGCGCGGGAAGGATGAAAAGTGAAAAATCCATTATCGCGAATCGCTTCCCGTGGTCGTATGTCTCGAGTATGTCGCGAAGCGTGTGATAGATGGAAAAGCCGAACACGCACGCGACGGGAAGAAAGACGGTCGTTGTCGCCACGGGCCCGAGCGTGCTTCCGATCGCGTTAATGGCGATGAAAAAAAGTATGAACGCGGGGGGGTAGAGTACCTCCGTGTACAGCGGAAGATAGGATTTTTTTAACAGGCGGGCCGAGACGAAACCCGCCAGAATCGCAGCGGTGCACCCGAATACAAAGAGCAGTTGCACATGAAGGAAATCCCCGAGAAAACGCATAACGGTCTGGTAGCCGAGGAAAAGGTAAAGGAGTATATATGAAAAATTAAGGTACGCGAAGGCCAGGTCTTCCCTTTTTCTCCCCGCGCTTTTCTCCTCGGGGTGGTGCTCCTTGTATTCCTGCGCGTACAGCGTCGGTGGCGAGTACGGCAGCCGTATAAGGAAAAGTGTCGGGAGTATGACCAGAAACGGGAGAAAGGCGAAGTAATATGCGATCTCAACGCGAAAGGAAAGAAACGCGTACGCGATTCCGGCCGCGATTGCGATGAAGAGTATAGTGAAAAACGTCAGGATACTCCTGTGGTCGTCTATGAATTCGCCGCATGCGATTTTCAGGAAATAGACGGCCTTCACTCCGGTGAAAAACGACGCGACCAGGACCGCCGCGTAAAGCGGAATCCGGTGGTCGAAGAAGATGTCAAGGAGAGGTTCCCCGTCGCCCGATGCCAGGAACTTCCTTGCCACGAAGAGGGCGCAACCGGCCGTAAAAGCGAGGTCGGACAGCACATATATAAGGCGGTACCGGCCCGACTTTGAAAAGAGTACACGGCCGGCGAAATTGCCCAGTGTAACACCGCCGAGAACGGCCAGGAACACGATCCTGAAGGTCGATTCGTACGGTGCGTAATAATTGAAGGCGAGCGCGATGTCAGAAAAAATAAAAGCGACAAGAAAAACGGTGGCGAAGAGATTATAGTAAACCAGCCGTCGCTGGAATATATCGGAATAGCTGAATTCCTTTATCAGGCTCATTGTCGTGTTTTGCTCCGTCGGGGACACTGGATGGTCAAGGCTGATTATGGCCGAAAAATTGATCAAAATTACAAGAACTTTTTCCGGAGGGTTTACCCGCGCCCTGCCGTAAGCGATTGGACGGGCGTCTGGAAAAAAAAGTAAGTAAAAAGACCGGTTTTTCCGTTAATAGAATAGAGTCGTTGTACAAGCGGTTACGCGGGCGCGCGTAGAGGCGAGGTAACGGGCGGAGTGAATATCCGTTCTTTCCGTAACGGGCCGGTGCTAATTATTTATTGAAGTTTTTGGTTTGATTCCATAAGTTAGTACCACAGACGCCGCGTATACGGGAGAGGCCCGTTTTCCCGCGACGCGTTTGGGAATGGAGCGGACAATAATCTGGACGCGCACCGTTTACGACGTACTGCCGCGGACCGACGGCGGAAACGAAAGATCAGAGGCGCTCATGAAGGTCGAGAACGTCCCGGAAAACAACCTCATCGTACTTTTCCTCCTTATGGCGTTTACCGGGGGTCTGTATTATTTCTGGTGGCTCGCGAGAATGAGCCGCGTCTTCAACGATAAGCCGGTTTCCAACATTCTTCTCGTGCTTCTCACTTTCGGCCTGTGGAGCCTGTACATCAATATGAAGTACATGCAGAAATCGGAGGAGCTCAACGGAAGGGACCTGAAATGGTATATGATACTGTTTCTTCCCATTTCATTTCTGATCGTGCAGCACAACGTCAATGAGCGATACTATCCGGGGAGATAAGGTCAGGAGAGCGCGATGATAGTACGGTGCACGCATTGCGACGCCGCCTATGCGGTGGACGACGGCAAGATAACCAACAAGAAATTCGGTTTCTCGTGCCCGAAGTGCGGGACCAGCGTGATCATCGACAATAGACGCCAGGTGCGGACGGCCGCGGCCGCTAAGACGGAGCGCGGATTCGCCGATGACTTCGATGGGAGTCGCGATCTGTCCCCGGACGACGGCGGGACGCGGGGCCGGGAGGAGCCGCTGCCCACCGATGAGGAACTGGCCAGGGCGCTCGAGGATTTCGATTCGGCGTCGATCGATTCCGGGTCCGAAATGAATGAAGAGCTGCGCGCCGAGGATTTCGGTCTGGACTCCGTCGACAGCCTTGTTGCGGACGAGCGGAAGGGAGATGCGGAGCACGAGCCGCTCGAGGACGAGGCCCTCAAGCTCGAGGATTTCGGTGAAAGCCTCGATGTCGAGATGAAAAAGCCGGCGGACGAATTCGAGGACATGGGATTCATCGACGAGGCCGGTGCCGTGCCGGAGCCGGCGCGTAAACGAGCGGCACCCGCTGAAGACGAGATCGATTTCGATTCGATCATGCTCGAGGAAGAGCCGCCGCACGCCAGGTCCGCACAGGCCAAAACCGGCCCGAGCGGCGTGGAACCGTTGGATATGCCCGACGAGATACTGATGGAGAGCGATATAAAATCCGACGAGGTCTTTTCGAAGGATTCCGCCGATGTTGATGAGAGCATAACGATCGACCTGGATTCCCTGGATATAGAGCTTGATGAGGGCGAACGCACGGAGTCTTCCCGGCCCGGCCAGTCGCCGGGTGACGAATTTATTCTGGACGAGCTGGAGGATATCGCGCCGCCGGCCAAGCACAGGGCGCCGTCACACGCGGTGGAGGACGAATTCGATACCACCATCGACCTTGACACTCTGGATATAACGCTGGATGAGGTCGAGGAGTTGAAGAAAGGCGTTGATATAGACGATGACGAGCGCCTTACCCTCGAAGATACCGGTCTGACAATAGATGAACTTGGGGGAGAGGACGGGCACATAGCCCCGGAAACTCACGGGATGGACGAGGCGCTGCCCGGGGAAGAGGATATAAAACTCAATCTCCGGGAGATCGACCCATCGCTGAGCGTGGACGACCTTACCGGCGAGAGCGATCTGCGGATAATCGATGAGATGGAGGTCGAGAGCCTTCCCGAGATCGATCTCGAAAAACTGCAGAAGGAAGAGTTCTCCGATGAGCTCTTCGGCCCGGACTCAGGGAAGGCATCGACCCCCAGGTTTACGGTGCCTTCAGAGGATTATCTGGATATAGAAACCCGGCAGGAGTTTTCACGCTACCAGGCGGATCTTGAAAAAGGCGGGACGGCCAGCGCCGATACGGTACCCGGCGGAGTTATAAATTTTTCCATCGATTATTCTCTCACGCATTCGAGGACCGGCGCTGCCCTGAGGCTGGCGGGCATATTCGCGATAGGTCTTCTGCCGCGGTTTTTCGTTAACCTGTTGTACTCGGCGGTATCGGGGGTGCTTGGACTGGTGAACACGCTCCTCGTTCTTTTCCGGGGATATCCCGAGGAGGATTTCCTGGAGGTGCAGGAGAATACGCTGCGCGGGGCCGTTTCCCTGGCCGCCTGTGCGTTCGATGTCGTCGAGGAGATGCCGGGTTTCACCGGGAGGAAGAACATTGACTACGCTCTTCAGCTTTCGGTTACATATCCGGTGCGCTATTCGCGCTTCATCGCCTTCCTGCGCCTTACCGGTATCGGAATTGTGCTGGCCTTGCTTCCGCACCTCGTGTTGATCTCCCTGCTCACGCTCGGGGCGCTCCTCATCTATTTCGTTGGTCTGGTCGCCGTCCTGATTTTCAGGAAATGGCCCAATGTGCTCTTTGACTTCATGGTGCGCTACTTCAATTACCTGACCGGTGTGAGCGCCTTTATGGTCGGGCTTGTAGACCGCTATCCATCGTTCCGATTCGAATAAACCGACATCCGGCAAATAGTTCTTGATTCTTCGTTCATGCCGGGCCAGCCTTCGGCCCGGCATGAACGCGTACATTGAATCTGTTATCCCCGGTGACGTCCGATGAACGAGGTGTTCGGCGGCAGCGGCATACTGTCCTCGATCGACGGGCGTTTCGAGCCGCGCGAGGAGCAGTCGCGTATGGCCGATTTTATCCTGGAGGCCCTGTGTGACGGCACCGGCTGTTTTGTGGAGGCCGGAACCGGCGTCGGAAAAACCCTCGCGTATCTCGTGCCGGCGATACGTTATTGCATTGAAAACGACAAACGTCTCTGGGTGAGCACCGAGACCCGCGCGCTCCAGAAGCAGCTTCTTGAAAAGGACATCCCGATCGCGCGGGAGATCATGCGCCGACTTATCGGCAGGGAGTTCGGTTACGAGCTCTGCATGGGAAGCGCCAACTATCCCTGCCGTCGCCGCTTCGAGGCGCTCCTGGAGCGGGGCGAGTTCCACAGAGCCGAGCTTTCCTGGCTGGAGGAACTCCGGGCCCTTATGGACCGTGGAGGGCCGGTCAACCGGTTCGACTCGCGGATGCCGCAGTCGCTCTGGGCGCGCGTCTCGCGTGAGAGCGACGCCTGCGGCATGTTTGCCTGTCCCTTTTCATCTCAGTGCTCCTTTCAGATCGCCCGCAGGCGCTGGCAGCAGGCTGACGTGCTGATCCTCAATCATTATCTGTTCTTCGCGAACGTGGCTTCCGGTCGGACCTATCTTCCCGCGGCCGATGTCGTTGTCTTCGACGAGGCCCACTCGCTCGAGGATGTGGCCTCGGACCAGCTTGGTTTCTCCATCGGCTTTACCGGAATGATGGAGATAGCGGAGCGCTTTCACCGCCGGGGCCGCAGAAAAACGGTGCTCTCCAGGATAAAACGGGAGTCGCTGAGAAAGAAGGCGCTGGCCGCGCACGAGGCGCTGTTCACGGAAGTACAGAGATATTTCGAATCGCTGCGAGCGCTTCTGCCCGCGGAGAAATCCTCCCACAGACTGAGGGAGCCCCTCGGTACGGGCGCGGAGATGATGGCCGCGTATCGCGAATTCTACGCGTTGTTCGGCGATATCGACGAACAGATGGATGACGACCAGTATCGCGCGGAGTTCGATATAGCACGCTCCAGGCTCTTCTCGGCGGTCCAGGCTCTTTCGGCGGCCACCGCCTGCGAGGACGCGGGCTGGGTGTACTGGCTTGAACGGGGAGAGGGGGAACTCCTGGGCGACATCACCGTCAGGGGGCAGCCGGTCGATGTGGCCGAGATCATGGAGCGGGAGGTGTCCGGGCAGTACGAGAGCGTGGTGTATGTGTCCGCCACCCTCGCCGTGAACGGGGATTTTTCGTACATCGCGGGACGGCTTGGATCATCCGCTTACCGTTCGCTCCTCCTGCACTCTCCGTTCGACTACCGAAAACAGGCGGTCCTGCTGCTCAACCGCGAGGAGGGCGGTCCCGACGGCGACTCTTTCGCGGGCGACGCGGCGCGGATCGCGGCGGAGATAATCGGCCATCTCAACGGGAACTGCCTGTTGCTTTTTACCTCCTACCGTATGCTCGAGGGCGTGCGCGGGCGCCTGGCAGACTTGATCGATCACCCGGTATTCGCGCAGGGGGAATACCCGGCATCGGAGGCGCTCGAGCGGTATCTCGAGGCGGGAGACGCCGTTCTGATGGGGACCCATTCCTTCTGGCAGGGGATAGACCTTCCGGGCGACCTCCTTCGGGGGGTAATAATGATGCGCCTTCCCTTTGCCGTTCCCGACAGACCGCCGGTACAGGCGAGGATGGAACGCATCGAGGAGCGCGGGGGAAATCCCTTTTACGCGTTCCAGGTGCCCGCCGCGGTGCTGAGGTTCAAGCAGGGATTCGGCAGGCTCATCCGCGGGAAAAACGACAGGGGTGTGGTGGCGGTGCTCGATTCCCGGATCCTTACCAAGGCCTACGGCCGGTTTTTCATACGCTCACTCCCCGAATGCGCAGTGGCGCACTCGGTCGCTGAGATGAAACGGCTGTTTAAATCCCTTTCCGAATAAGCGCCGGGTGACGGGTGATTACGCAAGTACCCGGAAATATTACTTGCAAAATGGAAATAAATATGTCAGTATTCCTCCATGGAGAAAAAACCATCATACAGAACGCCGAAAATACCGCTCGGGCGACGCGAGCTCGACGAGGCGCTCTTTCTGGCGCTCAGGGCGGTCTATCTCTTCGAGCGTTCCAAGGTCGAACACTTCGAGCTCTCCTTCGAGGAGATATATCTGCTGCAGTACCTGCGGCGCACTTCACCCTCCAAGATGAGCGCGATAGCCGGGGAGATGGGAATACCCGTCAGCACGGCAACCCGGCTGGTGGCGCGGATGTGCCGCATGCGCCTTGTGAACCGATGGAGGGACGGGGCCGACGGGCGCATCGTCAACGTGTCGCTTACCGATAACGGGGAGGCGGCCGTATCGGCCGTAGAGCGCCACACCTTCGAGGTGATCAGCGCGAACGTGAGACGCTTCACAAGCGAGGACATCGCGGCATTCATCAAAACGGCGCAATGCCTTGGAGATATTCTGGGGGCGGAACCCGTGCCGCGGCCGAAAGCCGCGGGCGGTAAAATAGATCACGCGTAAAAAACGCGAAGGAGGATGGCGGATGAAGGATCTGAAGGGCAGGGTCGCCGTTGTGACAGGGGCGGCCATGGGAATGGGGAAGGATCTGTCGGCGAAACTGCTGAAGGAGGGCTGCAGGGTGGCGCTCGTCGACATAAACGCGAAGGAGCTCGCGAAGGCGGAGAAGGAGCTCTCGCGCCTGGGTGAATGCAGGTCCTATGCCTGTGACGTGTCCGACCGGAAGGCCGTATACGCGCTTGCAAAAAAAGTGGCAAGGGAGATGGGGACCGCTGCCGTACTGGTGAACAACGCCGGTATCGTACGCGCGAAAGAACTTCTGGACCTGGACGATGACGCGATCGAGAAGACCATCTCGATCAACCTGACGGCCCAGTTCTGGACATGCAGGGCGTTTCTGCCGGCGATGATAGAAAAGGGGGAGGGACATGTGGTCAATGTGGCATCGGCCGGCGGCATCCTCGCGATACCGAACCTGACCGCGTATTGCGCGAGCAAGTTCGGCGTTGTGGGTTTTTCCGACGCGCTTCGCCAGGAGATGAAGAAGAGGAAGCATCCGATCGGCGTGACCTATGTGTGCCCGAACACCGTGAACACGGGCATGTTCGAGGGCTCCACAATGGTGGCGGGTACGAAGATGCTGAGCTCCGATGAGGTGACAGGGAGGATTGTGCGGGCGATCAGGAAGAACACGGCGATGGTCGCGGTGCCGAATGTATCGGTGAAGTTTCTCACGCCGCTCACAAAACTCCTTCTGCCGATCAGTATTATGGACCGGTTGAACGCGATGCTGGGTATGGACACCTGTAACGATTCCTGGAAGGGAAGATCCTGCTGACGGAGAAGGAAGAGACAATGAAAGCGATAAAATGGATTGTGATCGTTATCGGAGCGGTTTTCGTGTGTAACATCCTGTTGACCGGTGTCAACATACTTCAGAAGGGCGGCTCCTACAAGGGGGCGAGCATGGAAGAGATTCTCGGCGTTTCGCCCGAGAAGGCGACGGCGGCCGATATCGAGCGCCTCGGCAAGGCCGAGGTGTTTCAGCTGTTTTACGCCGCCCGAACGCCCTCGTTTGCCTCGATGAAGGGTGAATACCGGGCCAGGACACTTGCGGTGGGGATAATGGCGGCAGGGGCCGATTTCTTTACCCACAATTTCTTCGGTCCAGGACGCTGGGAAGGAAAGGCGTTCTTTCCCTTCGGGAACGATAAAGGGTGGGGGTACAATCTCTTCAGGGTCGTGGGCGTGGACGGCAGGGAGGCGATTGTACGAACACGAAAAATGGATACTTTTATCGGCCGGTCTCTCATTGACGACAAGTCCTCCTTTCACCTGGTCTACAGTCCGTATAATGGAGGCGCGGTTAAATCGATGCGGGACGAGATTCGCATGATCAACGACAGGCTCTATCTGGGGATGGGGCATATGGCCCTGGGAGGCGGGCCGGTCAATCCGGCGCCGTTTATCCTGATCGGTCCGGCGGAAAGGTGGATTGGGCTTGACAATGACAAATAGTTACTGAATAATGTTCATATAATTAATACTATTCATTCCACCCGCCGGTTATATCGGGGCACGAGAGTATTGTTTTCGATGCCCCGGCGGGTGGGCCCGGTTTCAGGTGACTATCGATCGGTTGAATTATGGAGCGTGACATGGCAAGCAGGTACAGAGGGTATACGGGCAGGCTGTTGCAGGTTGATCTGGGCACGGGACAGGTTTCCGAATATCATGTGTCGGATGAGGACAGGGAACGATTTCTCGGCGGCAGGTTCCTGTCTACCAAGATCCTGTGGGACACTCTGGCTCCGGGAATCGATCCGCTGTCACCGGAGAACGTTCTTCTTGTAATGACGGCGCCCCTTACCGGAACAGGGGCTCCGTGCACCAGCAGGTTCGATATTTCCGCCAAGAGCCCCCAGACCGGCGCGATCGGCCATTCTAACAGCGGAGGCAATTTCGGTATATACCTCAAGCGCTGCGGACTCGACGGCCTGCTTGTCCGCGGGCGGGCGCCCAAACCGGTGTATCTGGCCATCGACGAAAACGGAGTTCAGATAAAGGACGCCTCGGGACTGTGGGGCATGGACACCGAAAAGGCCCAGCACGAGCTTATCGAACGCCACGGCAAGGGCGGCACCATCGTGATAAGCCCCGCCGGGGAGCACCTGGTAAAATTCGCGGCGATCGTTTCGCAGGAGCGTCTCCACGGGCGCACCGGCATGGGCGCGGTGATGGGGTCGAAAAACCTGAAGGGCATGGTGGCGGTCGGTAACGGGAAGATCGAACTCGACCGCCCCGGGGAATACAAGGATCTGGTAAAAAAATGGACTAGGATGCTTAAGGAGCACCCCGCCACGGGCGAGGCCGCGCCCCGTTACGGAACCGCCGGTTTCCTCACCGCGCTCTCGCTTCGCAACGCGCTGCCGACAAAAAATTTCAGCGCGGGAAGCTATAAGGACGCCGCGATGATCGGCGGCGAGCGGCTGGCGGAAGAATTCCTGGTGAAGAACACCGGTTGTCTCTCATGCCCCATCCGCTGCGGGCGGGTTGTCGTCGTCGACGGGCGGGAGGTGAAAGGACCCGAATACGAGATCCTCTGCCTGCTGGGGTCGAACATGCTCATCAACGACATGGAGGCGATTTTCCGGTGGAACCTCGAGCTGGATCTGCTCGGCATAGACTCAATAAGCACGGGCACGGTACTGGGATTCGCCGCCGAGTTGAACGAACGGGGGTTGTGGAAGAACGGCATCGAGTTCGGGAAGAAGGAAAACATTTCGGAGGTGCTTCGCGGCATCGCCTATCGTGAGGGGATCGGCGCCGATCTCGCCGAGGGAGTGCGTTTCCTCGCCGGCAAATACGGCGGTGAGGAATTCGCGCCGCATGTAAAAGGCCTGGAGCTCGCGGCCTATGAGCCGCGCGGGGCCGTTGGCCACGGGCTGGGCTACGCCACGGCGAGCCGGGGAGCCTGCCACCTGGACGGAGGCTACCTTATCTACTTCGAAGCGACCGGGCCCGTGACGCTCGATCCCTTCCATTACCGCTCGAAACCGGGCTGGGTGGTGCTCGATCAGAACCTGCTGGCAGCCATCAGCGCCGGGGGGAACTGCCTGTTCACCTCATGGACATTCGTGCCTCCCGTCGCCTTCAAGGTGCCCGGGAGCAAGCTGCTTTCATCGATCATCACCGGAATCCTCACCCACTCGTGGGCGCTCGTGGACGCGCTTCTGCGATACCCGAAAATTCTGAAGTTACATCTGCCCATGCTGCCGCATACCCGGGCGATCGAATACGCCACCGGAATGAAAATGGATTTCGGCACCTATTTCAGGGTCGGGGAACGCGGTTATACGCTGGAGCGGATGTTCAACATGCGCGAGGGGATCGGTGGTGATCAGGACAGGCTGCCGAAACGCTTCACCGATGAACGCCTTCTCCCGGATAAAAAAGAATCGGTGGTCCCGATGGGGAAAATGCTTCCGAAGTACTATCGACTGCGGGGCTGGGACCGGTCGGGGCAACCCACGGCCCGGACCCTCCGCAAACTCGGCCTGGACGGCCTGTGATTATTTGGGCGCCTTGATGTCGGCGATGGCCTCGTAGTCCGAGCTGAAGGTGTTGACGAAGTCGGAGATGCCGACGATGTCCATCACCTTCTGGAAGTGGCCGGTCAGGCCGACGAAGCTCACCTTGCCGCCGACCTCGTTGATGTTCTGGATGATGTTGATCAGCGTCGCGATGCCGGCGGAGTTGATGTAGTTGGTTTTCTCGAAGTTGATGATGAGATACTTGGGATGGTACTTGTCCCTGAGTTTGCCGAAAACCCGCATAACCTCGGCATCCGCTTCGGATGTCATGTCGCCTTCTATTATAAGGATGGGAATGCCTTCCGTGTACTCAAACGTGACCTTATGTGCGGTAGCCATCGCGCTCTCCTGCGAAAAGATTTTTGCGGGTCCGGGCCGTCTGTGTGTGTAGCCTCGTAAAAACCGCATAATACATGGGCCATTTAAGGCCGACTGTCAAGTATTATTCTTAGATTACACCTTTTCGAGCGGCGTATATTTTTCAAGAAAGGTCTTTCTGTCGCCGTTCCCGAACACTATGGTGAGTTTCACGTTATCGCCGCTTCCCTCTACCGAGAGGATTCTGCCCCTGCCGTATTTCGGGTGTAACACGACTTCCCTTGTTTTAAAGCGGGAACCGTTGCCGGTCGGCCGGCTTTCTCCCCCGGCCCGGGCGGACGGTGCGGACTCCGTCGGTTGGAAAACAAGGCGGTCGCGTACGGGCGCGCTGTAGCCTCCTTCCCCGTACTGGCGCACGTCGAGTGAGCCGGCGGGTATCTCGGCCACGAAGCGCGAGGGCTCCTTGTAGCTCAGGCCGCTGTAGCTGCGACGCATCTCGGCGGAAGTCAGGAAAATCCGGTCCATGGCGCGCGTTATGCCCACGTAGCACAGCCGGCGCTCCTCCTCGATGCCGGCCTCGGTGTCGCTGGAGTTGAAATGGGGAAAGATGCCCTCCTCCATGCCCGTGAGAAATACCACCGGGAACTCCAGCCCTTTCGCGTTATGAACGGTCATGAGGGTAATGGAATTCGACGGGTCGCCCTCTCCGGCGTCCGGGGACTCCTCGGAGGTAAGGAGCGATATCTCCTGTAAAAAACGGTCCAGGCCGGCGTCGGGGTTGCGGGCCTCGTACTCGTACACGCTGTTGACGAACTCCTCGATGTTTTCGAGCCGCGAGCGGCTTTCCACCGAGCTTTCCTCCTCGAGAGCCTGGCGATAGGATGTCGCGTCGATGAGGTCGCGCACCATGGCCGAGAGTTTCATGGAATCAGGCACCATGGAGGCGGCGGCCATCCCCCGCTCGATTATCGTTTTGAACGAGACGATTCCCGCCGGCACCCTGCCCTTTACGGCGAATCCGCGCGCGATCAGCTCCCATTCGCTTATCTCCTCGGTGTAGGCGGTGTCACGCAGCCGCTCCACGGTGGCCGCGCCGATACCGCGCGCGGGCACGTTGATGACGCGCAGGAGCGCGACGCCGTCGGTCGGATTGGCGATGAGCCTGAGATAGGCCAGTATGTCCTTAATCTCCTTCCGATCGTAGAATTTGAGGCCGCCGACGACGCGGTAGGGCATGTTCTCCCGCCGGAGCATCTCCTCGAAGACGCGGGACTGCGCGTTGGTCCGGTAGAAGATCGCGAAATCGCGGTTGGTGAGCGCCTCCCTTTTTTTGAGGGACATGATGGTGCTAACGACGTACTCGGCCTCGCCGTATTCATTGTTGGCGCGGCACCAGGTCACCGGCTCGCCGTCGCCGCGCACGGCGTGCAGGCGCTTTTCCTTGCGGTTGACGTTGTTGCGGATCACGCTCCAGGCCGCGTCGAGTATCGGAACCGTGGAACGGTAGTTTTCCTCAAGCGTGACCACTTTCGTTTCGTCGAAGTCGCGTTCGAATTCCAGAATGTTGCGTATATCGGCGCCGCGCCACGAGTAGATGGACTGGTCGTCGTCGCCGACCACGCAGAGGTTCCGCGTGACCGAAGAGAGGTATTTACAGATAAGATACTGCGCGTGGTTGGTGTCCTGATACTCGTCGATCATGAAGTAGCGCCAGCGTCGCTGGAGATCGGCGAGGGACTCGGGGCTGTGCCGCATGAGAAGGACAGTTTTGATAAGCAGATCGTTGAAGTCGAGCGCTCCCGAGCGCTCCAGGCGCGCCTGGTATTCGCGGTAGAGATCGTGGAAATCAAGTCCCGGATAAGCGGGCATGAGGTGGGAAAGATCCGCACCGTCTATCATTTCCGCGCGGTCCTTGATTTCGGAGATTTTTGAAACGAGAGCGGCGGGCCGTATCTTTTTGGGATCGAGGCGCATCTCCATGAGAATGTCTTTTACGAGCGTCTCCTGGTCCTTCTGGTCGTAGATTGAGAATGCGCGCGGGACACCGACGCGGTCGCCATATCGCCTGAGTATATACACCGCCGCCGAGTGGAAGGTCCGCACGAACACGCTCTCGCCCGTCGGCCCGATAAGTTCCGCGACGCGGCGCTTCATCTCGTCGGCGGCTTTGTTGGTGAAGGTGACGGCGAAAATCTCGAATGGAGGAACGCGCTTCGCCTTTATCAGGTGGGCGATGCGATAGGTTATGACGCGCGTCTTGCCGGATCCCGCTCCGGCGAGAATGAGAAGAGGGCCCTCGGTATGGGCCACGGCCTCGCGCTGACGCGGGTTGAGTTCATCGAGTGGATCGCGTTGTGTCATGCTTCCTTCCGGTAACGCTGAAGTAAGGTACTATTCGCCGGAGGGAGGCGGACGGGCAAGCAATTTTTAGGGCGCCGCCACGCCGCCATGAGGCGCCGGCCCTCAGCGGGTCAGCGTTTTCGGTTTCACACAGAGATAGGTGGCGATGAAAAAATCGCCGTAATCTGCCCGCTCGATTGTGAATCCGGCCCTGTAAAGCATCTCTTCCATTACCCAGTCGTAGGTCGAGTATTCCTCACGCACGTGGCGTTCGTAGTCGAGCGCCGCCGCCTCGCCGGCGGATTCGCGCATACGGTTTATGGTCCGCTCGATGGTGGACGAGAGCTTCGCGGGCTGGACGGCGAAGACGACATCGCGTAGAAAAAACCGGCCACCGGGTGCCAGCAGGTCGTGAATGCGGGTGAGGGCGATGAGCTTCCAGAAGTCGGGGAGATGATGGAGCGCGAGTTGTGAGACGACGGCCACGGGGGGCGGACCGTCGTGATTGTAGCCGAGAAAACCGGCGTGGACGAAGAC
>JAGODA010000172.1 GCA_017998475.1 Spirochaetota bacterium
GCGGTATTCTGATGCTGTGTCGGGGCGAATGATGAACGGACGGACGGGCGGCGCGGGCGAAAAACTCGTTGCCTTTTTCGAGCTGATCGGAACCCGGCTGATCGAGTTCCTCGACCAGGCGGGGTATACCATCCTGCTTCTGGCGCGCGCGTTCTATTATCTCAAGGACGCGCCGTCCAAGGCGCGGGAGATCGTCACGCAGATGTATTTCGCGGGTGTGAAGACGCTCGTGGTCTGCTCGCTCGTCGGGGTCTTTACCGGGATGATCCTTGCGCTCCAGACCGGCATCGAGCTTCAGAATTTCGGCATGCAGTACCAGATCGGGCATCTCATCATCGCTTCCATGACGCGTGAGATGGGCCCGTTCATGGCGGCTATCATTCTCACCGCCTCGGTCGGATCGGCCATGGCGGCGGAGATAGGGACCATGAAGGTCTACGACGAAATCGACGCGCTCGAGATGATGTCGATAAGCCCCGTAAAATTCCTCGTCATGCCCAGGGTGACCGCGCTCGCGGCGATGATGCCGGTCGTTTCGGTGTATATCATCGTTCTGGCCTGCCTCGGCGGCGCGGTGGTCGCCAATTCGATACTTCACGTTTCGTTCAACGTGTACATAAAGCACCTGTACAAGGGGATCCATTTCAAGCCCATTTATGTGGGGCTCCTGAAGGCCTTCGTGTTCGGGCTCATCATTTCAGGGGTGAGCTGCGCCTACGGCCTGAGGGCGACGAGCGGGGAGCTCGGAGTGGGGCACGCCACGCGCTCGTCGGTGGTGGCCTCCTTTCTCATGGTGCTCATCATCGGCTATTTTATCACCGCGATATTCTACGGGTGATCATGATAGAATTTATCGACGTTCATAAATCCTTCGGTCCGAAGCGGGTGCTCGCGGGCTTCACGTTGAAAATAGAGAAAGGCGAGAGCTTCGTGATCATCGGCCAGTCGGGTATAGGGAAGACGGTCGCTTTGCGCCACGTGGCGGGCCTGCTCAATCCGGATTCCGGAAGGGTGCTGGTGGAGGGTGTCCAGGTGAACGGCGCGAGGCCGGCGGCCATGCGGAAGCTGAGGGAGAGGATGGGCGTTCTCTTTCAGTCGGGCGCGCTGATCAACTGGATGACGGTCGCCGAGAACGTGGCGCTGCCGCTCTCGGAGCACAGGCGTTTCCCGAAGAAGGAAATCGAACGCCAGGTGGACGAAAAGCTCGAACTCCTGGAGCTCGCGGACGCGAAATACAAGACGCCGTCGGAAATCAGCGGCGGCATGAAGAAGCGCGTGGCGCTCGCCCGGGTCCTCATGAGCAACCCGGACATCATCCTGTACGACGAGCCCACCACGGGCCTGGATCCGGTTATGTCCATGGTGATCAGCGACCTTATACGGCAGATGCAGCGCGATTTCGGGGTCACGTCGCTGGTGGTGACGCACGACATGAAAAGCGCGTTCTACGTGGGAGACCGCATCGGCATGCTCTACGGCGGTGAGCTCGTGCAGGTGGGAACCCCCGACGAGATCATGAATTCGGACAATCAGGTGGTCCGGCAGTTCATCAACGGGGACCTGGAGGGTCCCATCCGGGCGCAGTGAGCCCGCTCCGCGGCCGGCGCCCATTTCGAGGAGGTACGCACAATGAGGATAAAAAACGAGGTCGCGGTCGGCCTGCTCTTTACGGTCGCCATGATCGTGCTTGGCTATTTCACCATTATGGTGAAGGACGAGATTTTCGAGCCGAAGGACTATTACGTTCTGCACGCGGTCTTTTCAAATGTCGAGGGGCTCGAGGTGAAGGACGACGTGAAGGTGAGCGGGGTGCGCGCCGGGGTAGTGGACAGAATAGTGCTCGAGGAGGAGTACATCTCGGTGTACATGAAGATGTACAGCCGTTTCGCGATGTTCGAGAATTACCGCATAAAGATCGCCAGCGAATCGGCCCTGGGCGGCAAATATATCGCCATCTATCCGGGCGAGCGCGAGAGGGGCGGACAGAAATTCGGGGAGATCGATTACCGCACGAATATGAAGGGGATCTCCGGAGATGACCCGATCGCCCTGATCTCGGACCTGGTCAACGAGAACCGGGATAACATCTACACCACCATCCGCAACATCCAGCAGATAACCACCAAGCTCAATTCGGGGCAGGGGACGCTCGGGCAGCTCATCAACGACAACCGCGTGCACGAGAACGCGAACGACCTGGTCAGGGAACTGAGGGACACTATGGAGGACGCGCGCGAGCAGGCGCCCGTCACCAGCTTCATCCGCGCCGCGCTTACGGCCTTCTAGGGCCGCGGCGTTTTTTGCTATTGACTTTTTGCCCCTCTTTTGTAGGCTTTGCCGGGGCGCCGGAAAGGGCGTCCGCGTGGGCGCTGCGCCCGCGCCTGTTAAATTCGGTTTCTCTGGGTCCTCAGCCATGAAATTAAGGAAAACGCTGCCAGCGGCTTCGCTGCTCATCGTGCTTCTCGCCATGCCGTTCCAGCAGGCCGGCGCGTACAAGTTCGAATTCACCACCGTCAGCGATGTGGTTAAGAAGATCCGCCAGCGCTTCGGCGAGGTCGAGTCCTATCAGGCCTCCTTCCGGATCGTCTCCGAGAAGGCCGGTAAGAAGACCCAGCAGAGCGGTACGGTGCGCTATAAGTCGCCCGACAGGATGCTCGTCGAGTTCGACCAGCCGCCGGGGCAGAAGATCATCACCACCGGATCGACCATGTGGGTGTATATACCTTCGATGAACGTGGTGGCGGAACAGGACCTCAAGTCGCAATCCGAATCTATTTTCGGCGCCGGGAGCAGGAGCGGTCTTCAGCGGCTTTTCACCATGTACCATTACAAGTTCGCCTCGCGCGAACAGCCGGAAACGCAGAAGGACGGCTCGAAAAAATACACGCTCTTCCTCCAGATGAAGGAAAGCAGGAGCGGTTTCAGGACTCTCAGGCTGTGGGTGTCCGAGGACTACATGATCACGCGCGCGGAGGGAGAGACCTCCGCCGGCAAGAAGGTTGAGATCGATTTTACCAACATACGGACGGACATCGACCTGCCGAACGGCATATTCAAGTTCGAACCCCCGTCAAGGGTCAGAGTTATCAAGAATCCAATGATATCCGAGGAGTGAGGAAGTGGATACGATAGGCGAAAAACTGAGAAGCACCCGCGAGGCCAAAAAGCTCAGCCTCAAGGACGTCGCCAAGGACACCAATATATCGGTTTTATATATCGAGGCGCTTGAAAACGAGGAGTTCGACCGCTTTCCCGGCGAGACCTACGTGACCGGCTTCATGAGGAGTTACGCCGAATACCTGAAGCTGGACGCCGACGAGATCATCCAGCATTACAAGGCATTCAAGATAGGGGAGAGTGCGACCCCCCTGGAGGAGCTCACGCGCCCCACGCGCACGCCCGTGTTCGCCAACCTGATGGCGCTGTACCGCCAGTACCGGAACACGGTGCTCGTTGCCGGGGCCGCGCTCGGGGTGCTGCTCATCATCTGGATGTTCGTTTCGCTTTTCTCGTCGAGCATCGACACCGGAGGGGGCGACTCCATCACCAGCATCCAGGACGAATACAACAAGTCGAAACAGAACATCGGGATAGAAAACATCCGCAATCTTCAGCTCGCCAACGACAGCGGTTTCACGCTCCTGTACGGCAACGAGGCCGTGCAGTTCATGGTGGACAACAAGGAGGCCCTCCTTCTCCTTAAGGAAATACGCAAGGATTCGGTGCAGGTCGAGCTCCTGCCCGGAGAGCGGACCGAGACGCTCGAAATGGACAAGCCGCTCTCCGTGAAGCTTCCGGAGTTCGCGCGCGAGGTCGTTTTTACCCTGAAGGGCCTCACCGAGAACAGGGCAAAAATACAGATCGCGCTGGGCCAGAAGCCCGAGGTCGAGGCGAAAGACGTTGCGGTCGAGAAGGGCGCGGACGTCAATGTCGACAACACGCGCGTGGTGGCGCAGAACGAGAAAAACCTCAAGATAGTCTTCGAGGCGGAATTCGTCCAGAAGAGCTACCTCGAGCTGTACCTCGACGGCGCCGAAAAGCGCCGCGGGTTCATCGCGGCCGGTACGCACGAACGCTGGGAGGCGACCGAGTTCATCCAGGTGAAGATCGGCAATGCCGGCGGGCTGAAAGCGCGCATCAACGGCAAGGATTACAATTTCGGCCAGCCCGGGCAGGTGGCGAACAAGGTCATTACCTGGAAGAAGGACATCAACAATCCCAACGTGTATGAGATCATGATTAAAGACTGGTAAGTGTTTCACGCTCGGGATATATCCTTCCATATCATCTCCCTGGGGTGCGCGAAGAACCTTGTCGATTCCGAACGCGTAAACGGCGAGATGCGTTCTCTCGGATTCCGGCCGGCCCCCTCGCCCGAGGAGGCCGGCATCCTGATAATCAACACCTGCGGCTTTATAGAGGACGCCAAGAAAGAATCCATAGAGACGATACTGGACGCCGCCGATCATGGAACGGACTCGCCCCCGGGTTTCGGCAGAAAGCTGGTTGCCGCCGGGTGTCTGTCCCAGCGCTACCGGCGGGAGATCGCCGCGGACATGCCCGAGATCGATTTCATCTATGGAATCATCGACGACGGGTTTGTTCCGGGGCTCTGCGCGGCGTTCGGAATCGAATTCGTCCGGGCGGCAGCGCGGGACCGCATACGCAAACGTCCTCTTGTCGAGGGTCTCCCTTACCGCTATATCAAAATCGCGGAGGGCTGTTCGAACAACTGCAGCTACTGCGCGATCCCGCTCATCCGCGGTCCCATGGTGTCGTTCGATCCGGAGCGCGTGATCGAGGACGCCCGCTTCGCGGTGGACGACGGCGCGAGGGAGCTGGTCATCGTCGCGCAGGATATCGCCTCGTACCGGTACGGCCGGACGGGTCTGGCTGACCTTGCGGGCCGGATAGCGGAGATTGCCGGGGTCGAATGGATACGCCTGATGTACTGCCATCCCGACCATATCGACGAGGCGGTGATCGACCTGCTCCGGAACAATGACCGCGTGGTCAAATATATCGACATTCCCTTTCAGCACGCCAGCCGGTCTATCCTGACCTCCATGGGCCGGCGCGGTGATGCTGAATCCTACCTGGCGCTTGTGGAGAAGTTGCGCGCGCGGGTGGACGGCATCCGGATCCGTTCGACGTTCATGGTCGGATATCCGGGCGAGACCGCGGCGGACTTCGAGATGCTTGTACGCTTCCTCGAAAAGGCCGCGCTCGACCGTGTGGGGGCCTTCATCTATTCGCCGGAGGAAGGCACGCGGGCGGCGGATATTAAAGGGCGCGTGGCCTCGTCGGTCTCCCGGCGGAGACATTCCAGGCTCATGAAGCTCCAGCGGGATATTTCGGCGCGGAGGATGGAGCGGCTGATCGGACAGACCGTACGCGTGCTCGTTGAGGAGCGGATCGACGAGAAGACATGGGCGGGAAGGACCGAATACGATGCCCCGGAGGTGGACGGCATTTTTTACTTGACCGGCGCCGACCTTTCGATTAACTCGATTGTGAAAGCCCGGGTCACGGACAGTACTGAATACGATGCGAGTGGGGTTCTGGCGTGAATATTCGCGGTCTCCTGGAGGTGCCCAATCTCCTTTCCCTTCTGAGGATTGTGCTCATCCCCGTGTTTCTGTATTTTATCTTCATCCCCACGATGGAGCACCGCCTGTGGGCCCTCGTCGTCTTTATAATCGCGTCCATCACCGATTTCCTTGACGGCTGGAGCGCGCGCAAACTGCACCAGGAATCCGACCTGGGCCGCTTTCTCGATCCCCTGGCCGACAAGGTGCTCGTCATCGGGGCCCTCACCGCCTTCCTGATCCTCGATCCGTTCATCCCGCTCTGGATGGTCGTTATAATCGTGGGACGCGATGTCCTCATTACGCTTATGAGATACCTCGCCATCCGCAAGGGAACGACGCTGGTGACGAGCGGTTTCGGCAAGGTGAAGACGGCGTTCCAGATGATATCGATCATGGTTATCATCATGGTGTTCGTGTTCAGGCGCGCCGGCGTGAGCAGGTATGCGACCGATGAATTTCTGAAGGTGGTCCGTGTGTACGAGATCATGACGTCCTCGATCCCGGACAAGTGGCTTATCATCGGGCCGTACTGCCTGATGTTCATCGTGACGCTGCTTACTGCGCTCTCGGGCGTCAGGTATATTATGACAAACTGGCGGCTTTTCCTCCCGCCGTATTCACAAAGAGACAGTGCCCCCTGATGTGGTGGAAAGAGCTCATTTTTACGGCCCTCTATACGGGATATTTCCCGTGGATGCCCGGGACGGCCGCGAGCCTGTTCGCCATGCTTCTGTATATGGCGGGATTCTGCGTTTTCGGAGACGCCGTCGTCTGGATAAACGCTGTCGCCGTGGGCCTCATGCTGTATCCCGGTGTGAAGCTCGGTGATTCCGGCGAGCGTTTCTTCGGTGAGAAGGACCCGCCGCAGATCGTGCTGGACGAAGTGCTGGGCTATATGATCGCCGTGCTCTTCCATCCGTTCAGCTGGACGACCGCCGTGCTCGCGTTTCTGATCTTTCGCGTCACGGACATCCTGAAGCCATGGCCGACCCGGAGACTCCAGTCGCTTGACGGCGGGCTCGGGGTCATGATAGACGATTACATCGCCGGCGTCTATACGAGCATCATCATAGCGGGCCTGAAGCCGCTCCTGGCGGCGTGTGGAATCGTCGTGCCGTAGGCCATCCCGTCGCCGGACGGGCGGAGGGTGCCGCATTTTGCGAGTGGAGAGTGAAGGTATGAAAAGCGGATTTATGGCGCGCTG
>JAGODA010000173.1 GCA_017998475.1 Spirochaetota bacterium
TAGGTTTACGATCCCTCCATTGTTTTTAAGCGGGCCCTTCCAGCCGAACTCGATCAGCCCGCGCGAGGGCGATTCGAAGCGAACGCTCATCCCTTTGAACGCGAGCGGGCTGCCGGCAATCGCGTCGACGAAGCGATCGAAGGAATCGCTTTCTCTCCGGCTGCCGAGCTCGCACAGCCAGATGTTCCGCGCGCCGTCGGCGATGAGCTCGCTGCCGGCATCGGGCCCGTCCTCCCGCCATCGGTATCCATTGCGTGAAAAAAGCGCGAGGTAGGCATCGGCCTTCCGCGCGAAGACCCAGCCGCCGCGCTTGCGCACCTCGTCGAAGCGGTCGCGCGGAAGCCAGGCGTGCGTGAAGAACAGGCGGTCGGTGTGATAGATGCCGGGACGCCGGGGCACGTTGTACACGCAGACCAGCACGTTCTTGAGCTGCGCCGCGCGCGGGAGCCTGCCCGAACCGGTCCAGTAGCCGGTGGAGCCGTCCTCGTATTTGCCGGGATGCGTGGTGAAGCACACGGCCTCGCCGCCCAGGCTCGCCTGCCAGACGTGCTGCTGGTCGCCGCCATAGCCCGGACGGTAATCCTGCGCGCAGCTCAGCATATACTCACGCGTTTTATATGTATAGATGTTAACCTCCTCGCGGGTGTTGCGCGTTATGTCCTTTTCGAAGACGCGCGCGACGAGCGGCAGAAGCCCGAGTTTCCGCGCCGAGGTGAGGAGCCGGCGCTTCGAGGCGAAGGGCGCGAAAAACGCGTTCTCCCACCAGCGGTACGAGTCGAAGAGGCGCGTCACCGCGGTGATGGTCCGCGGGTGCGTGTAGGCCTCCAGGCCGAGCGTCTCCATCACGCACGCCGGATCGTTCAGATCGAGGCCCCACCGCTTCGCCTCCGCGAGGCGGATTCCCATTCGCTGGCGGTTTTCCATGGCGTCGATCGAGCGGTCGTTCGCGATCTCGTAGATGACGCGCGGGAGTCGATAGGCGCCCAGGGCGAGCGAGACGGCGGACATGTTGTCCTCGCACGCGAAGACACCCGTGCCGAAGAGGAGCTTATAGGTATCGGTGGTCGACTCCTTGAAGGGAAAGCGCTTCTCCTTCGCGTAACTCCGCCCGTGGGTGGAGCCGAAAACGCCGTTATGGCCGTTGAGCGCCATGTCGAGAAACATGAGGTCCAGGATGATGACCGCGCGCCGCGCTATCGTTTCGTCGCGGCAGAAGTCCGCCAGGTTCGCAAGGGCCGTGATGTCCTCGTCATAATACACGTTGGAGAGCCATTCGCTGAATCCGGTGAGGTAGCGCATCTCCATCCAGCGGAGGATGCGCCCGCGGGAGCGCTCCATGCGCTCGACGCCGGTGAGGCCGCTTCCCTCGAACGCCCGTTCCGGAAAGAGCTGGCCGGCAAGGTACTCGTTCGCCGCGAACATGATCTGATGGTTCTCGGTCCAGGTGCACATGGAGTCGATCCCCGGCTCGTCCGGCCAGTACTTGAAGGAGAGGAGCGCGCGCTCCGCGCGCGCGACGAGTTTGCGGTCGAGCAGGCGGCTCTCCCGGAACTGGTACAGCATGCGCACGATGCCGAGCATCACGAAGTCGGAGCAGTCGCGCCGTGAGTCGATATAGTCGAGCGCCGCGCCGATGAGCCCCGCGTGAACGGGCCCGCGCCCGGCGGCCAGACGCGCGAGCTCGCGGAAGTGCCCCTTCATGGTGGTGCGCGCCGGGTTATTCGCCGCGTGGGAGAGAAGCGCCCCGCGGCGCGCCTCGTAGGTCGGCGCGAAGGGTCGCGGCGCGTAGCGGTCGGGCCGTTCCTTCGACGGGTAGCCCCTCGGCGGCCTGCCGTAACCGGTGAGCACGTAGTCGGTCGCGCTCGTGGTTTCGAAAAATTCATGCTGATAGACCGGTTCGCGGTCGTCGGTGCTCATCACGCATACTCCTTTTAAACGCTCATTCCGAAGGGCGGTCTGTGCGTCCGCCGTCGGTCCTCAATGAAGAACGGAGGTACTGCCGCACAGTCGTATTCATTCAAACCAGCGCGTCCTTTAAATATTTCTCCTCGGCATCGAGGTCGGCTCCCGTCTCGCCCGAGCGGCGGCGCGCGAGGAACTCCTTCAGGCGCGCGTGCAGCCGGGGCGTCAGGGGAAACCTGAGAGCGAAGTAGAGACAGCATACCAGAAGCAGGATCGGCACCGCCGCGAACACCGCCCTGAGCACCACGAGGAACTCCGGGGACTGCGGCTGCTGCACGAGCTTCGTGACGCCGTCGATGGTCTCGCTTACCGGCGGGACGTAGCCCGCGAGCGCTATGGCCTGCGAGATAAGGAAGATGGCCAGCGCCGAGCTGAGCTTGCGCATGAAGGTGAGAAGGCCCGCGTAGACCCCCTCCCGGCGCATGCCGGTGACGAGCTCGTCCACGTCGGGAAGGTCCGGAAAGATCGAATAGATCATCACCACCACCCCGCCGGTGGCGAGCCCCATCGCGCAGCCGAAGACGAACACCGACGCGCGGCCCGATTCCGGCGTGATGAAGAAGCTGTATACCATCACCGCCATCCAGAGCGAGACCGCGGTAATGAAGCCGGTCTTCTTGCTGGTCCTGCGGCTCAGCCAGTAGTAGGCGGGTATGATAAGAAGCTGGGTGATGAGGAGCGCGCCGAGCACGTAGTTTGTGTCGCCGCCGCGCTTCATGTAATGCGTCATGAAATAGATGACGATGGCCATAACCACGTCCATGGCCAGGAAGCTGAAGAGATACATGAACATGACATGGAGAAAGGACTTTATGCGGAACGGTTCGCGGTAGGACTTCACCAGGTTGAACTCGGGGACCGCCTCCTGGAACTCCGGCCGCTCCTTCGTGTAGAAAAAGGTGGCCAGAAAGGGAAGCGCGAAGAAGAGCCCGAAGCTCGCCCCCATCACCATGTGCCCGGTGCGCACGTCGGGGATCATCTTGACGATTTCCATCGGAACGACCGCGCAGAGGATGGACGAGAACATCGAGAAGCCCATGCGGATGGAGACGAGCGAGGTGCGCTCGGAGTAGTCCAGCGTGAGCTCGGAGGCCAGCGCGTTGTAGGGCACCATGACCAGCGTGATGACCGCGTCGAAGAACAGGTAGGCCAGCAGCACGAAGGCGAAGCGCGCGACCTCGCTCTGGTAGCTCACCGGGTACCACAGCATGAAGTACGAAAGGAAGATGAAGGCGATCCCGGCAAGCAGAAACGGCCGGCGGCGGCCGTAGCGGGTGCGCGTGCGGTCGGTTATGACGCCCATGAGGGGGTCGTTGACCGCGTCCCAGATCTTGCTGATCAACAGCACCGTTCCGGCCAGAGCGGGGCTTAAGCCCACGACGTCGGTGAGAAAATAGAGATAGTAGATTCCCACTATGATCATGGACCCGCCGCCGTAGATGTCGCCCATGCCGAACGCGATCTTGTTCCAGAGCGAGAGCTCGCCTTTGGTTTTCGCCATCGTACGCCTCCTTCCTTTTTTATGTGCTCAACGACCCCTTGACCGCCCGGCGGCGGTCATTATATAAGCGTTTTCTTAAGATACTCTTCTTCCCGCGCGAGCTCCGGCGAGAGCGCCCCCGCGCGCCGCTTTTCGAGCAGCGCCACGAGCCGCCGGTGGAGCTCCGGCGAGAGCGGATACCGTATACACTGGTACAGGCCGATGGAGAGGAAAACAATCGGAGCCAGCACGAAGATGAGCCGGAGCATCAGGATGAACTCGTCGGTCTGCGGCTGTTCGACCAGGCGGGTCACTCCGTCCACCACGGCCTGCTCCGGCTTTCGGTATCCCGCAAGGTACAGCGAATTCGAGATGAGAAAGAGCGCCACCGCCGAGCTCGCCTTGCGCATGAAGGTGAAGAGTCCCGAATACACGCCCTCGCGCCGCTCGCCGGAGCGCAGTTCGTCGACGTCGGGTATGTCCGGAAACATGGCGAAGACCAGCACGCTGAAGCCGGCGCTCGCCACACCCAGGCAACCGGCGAAGAGGTAGACGATCACCATGGAGGAATCCGGCCCCAGGAAGAAGCTGAAGCACATGGCGACCATCCAGATTCCCACGGCCATCATGTAACCGGCACGCTTGCTGGTGACGCGGCTGATGTAGTCGAAGACCGGAAGGAAGGCGATCTGCACCACGAAGAGCGCTCCGAGCACCACCGTCATGTGCTGCTGCATTTTGAGATAATACGTGACAAAGTAGATCATTACGGCCATGAGCGAATCCATGGAGATGAAGGCGAAGATGTACATCATGAGCACGCCCCGGAAGGAGCGCACGCGGAAGGGCTCGATGAAGGTGGTTCGCACGGTCTCCCTGAGGTTCCACGGAGGGAGCTCCCCCTGGAATTCATCGCGTTCATAGGTGGCCAGGAAGGTCAGTATGTAGGGCAGGCCGAAGAACAGGCCGAAGCAGAGCGCCATGACCATGTACCCGGTCCGCTGGTCGCCGAAGGCCTTCACGATCTCGAGCGGGAGCACGGCGCAGAGGATACCCGCGATACCGGAGAAAACCATGCGGAACGTGGCCAGAGACGTGCGCTCGTTGTAGTCGGCCGTGAGCTCCGCGGGGAGCGCGTTGTAGGGCACCATCACCATCGTGATGATGGTCGAGTAGAAGATATAGGCCAGGATGACGTAGAGAAAGCGCAACGCCTCGCTCTCGAAGGCCACCGGGTACCACATCATGAAGAAGGAGATAACGATGAGGATCACCCCCGCCAGAAAGTAGGGCCTGCGCCGGCCGAAGCGGGTGCGCGTTCGGTCGGAGATCATGCCCATGATCGGATCGGTGACGGCGTCGTAGATCTTGCTTACCAGAAAGACGACGCCCGCAAGCGAGGGGCTGATCCGGACCACATCGGTGAGAAAATACAGGTAATAAAAGCCGATGATGGTCATGGCTCCGCCACCGTAGAGGTCGCCCATACCGTAGCCGATTCTGGTGAGGAGAGAAAGCTTTTCGCCGGTCTTTTTCATCGCGAATGTCCTCCGTGAAGTTCTATGGCCTCCTTTCGCCCGCTTTCCGCCGAGCGGTAGAGCGCGAGCACCGTGGCGAGAGTCGGCAGAGACCGGGCCGCCTCGTTCTCATAGGGGACGCCGTCGCGTACCCAGCGAACGAAGCCGATGAGGTTTCGCTGGAGCGAGAAGAGCCCCGGAAAGGGCATGGAGTAGCGTTTCTTTTTTACACCCAGCAGTTTGAGCCTCGACGCGGGCGGAAAATCGTCGGGCCCGGTGTACACGGCCGTGCCCCGCTCGCCGTACACCTCGATCGCGACCTTCTGATGGGGATTCACCGTCATCGCCCCGGTGATGCTTACGAGCGCGCCGCCCGAAAGCTCCACCGTCCCCATGCCGAGGTCCTCCACCTCGACATCGGCGAAACGCCGCCGCGCGGTCATGCCGACGGCGGACACCGGCGCGCGCCCCGACGCCTCGAGCGCTATGTCGATCCAGTGGCTCGCCTGCGTGAGAAGAGTGCCGCCGCCGGCCTCGGCTTTCCTGGAGCGCCAGGCGCCGCTGGCGAAGTACTCGGGGCCCCGGTGCCAGGGCATGTTCACCCGGCAATGGGAGATATCGCCGAGCAGGCCCTCGCGGCAGAGCATGATGAGCGCGTGAGCGTTGCGGTCGTAGCGGTACTGGTAGTTGACGGCCAGTTTGAGGTTTTTTCCGCGCGCGGTATCGACCATCCCGCGCGCCTGCTCCATGACGATGGCGAGCGGCTTCTCGCAGAGCACGTTGTGACCCCTACCAAGCGCGTCCATGACGACCGGATAATGGAGATGATGGGGAATCCCCACGAAGAGCGCGTCGGGCCGCTCCTTTTCCATAAGCTCCCCGGCGCTATCGTATGAAGCCCTCACCGCGAAGCGCCGCGCGAAGGCGGCGCGGCGCGCCCCGTCGGGGTCGGCGCATGAACCGATGCGCACGCCGGGCGTCATGCCGACGACCCGCGCGAGGTCGGTCGCGATGTCGCCGCAGCCGATGAATCCAAGAGTAAACGCTTTTCTCATGTTCTCGTTCCCCCTGTGTGATCCTCCAGACCGCACACCCACCGAAGGCCCCGCGCCAGTACCTTTACGGTGCCCGCGTGCGTCATGGTGGCGGCGCGATGCCCCGGCGCGTAGTAACATACCCGGCCCTTTCCGTACGCGCGGGTCCACACCTGGGGTTCGGGGCCCTTCGCGGTATCGGTGATAAAATGCACTGTGTTGGAGTCGTCATACTCGTGCAGGTAGAGCTCGTCGTGGACGGTATAGTTTTCTATTCCGCTGAAAATTCCATCTCTCATTCGCCGCAGGGTGAAGGGCTCGATCTTTCCGTGGCCGATGAAACGCCCGCCGAGCACCTCGAACCAGCGGTCATGCGTCTTGAACGAAGCCGAGGCCGAATGCACCGCGAGGAATCCGCCTCCGCCGCGGACGAAATCCTCGAGCGCGCGAAGGGCCTCACCGGAAATCGCGCGGCGGTGCAGGTACACGGCGAGCGCGCCGAAGGCCCCGTCCGACAGCGTTCGGAGCGACTCGATCGAACGGGAACAGACACATTCCAGCCCGTCAATAGTTGAGAGAAATCGTTTAAAATTCCATCTGGCCGCGATCGACGGATGGACGATTCCGTCCGAGATCACCAGTACGCGTTTTTTCACACCCTCCTCCTTATGCCGTTTCGCGCCCGGGCGCGGCACCATTCACTGTGATTCATACACGCTCCCGTCGCGGTACTCCTTCCATATCCGCTCGAACCAGCCGTCATCTTCGGGCACGGGACGAACGGGCACGATGCGCGTGACG
>JAGODA010000174.1 GCA_017998475.1 Spirochaetota bacterium
CCGTCCACATCCATACTCGACCGCCGGCGGGGGTAACGCTCCGCTCGACATGGCGCAGGAAAGGCTCTATGGGATTGCTTAGGTTCGCGTCGCCGAAGGTCTTCTTGGACTCCTTGAGATTGTCGAGTTCGATGAACATAAAACAGAAGGTGTATTCCTGCCCCGTTCGGATTTCCTTCCAGTCCCTTCCGGAGGGCCGGTGGCCCGGTCGCATACCGCCGCTTTCGGGCTCGACAGGGGGCTCCTCGGTCTTCCGGAATTCGGCCGCGCAACGGATCCGCTTCTCCGAAATGCCTTCCCGGAGTGTCTCCCGGCAGACATAATCGCATGCGCCGCCGTGAAAAAGCGCTCCGGCGTCACGGATCGAGTTTTTCGGATCGACCACCGCATAACGCAGACCGTTGTTACCCGAAAGCAGCCGGAGCGCCTTTTTGACGGCGGCCCCGTCCATTTGGGAGACGTCGATGTATACCAGCGCATCCGGCGGGATGAGGGCCACACCCTTTCTCAAATCACCGGTTTTCATGAACGATACGCCGCATTTCCCCTTTAGGGTAAGCCCGGTGAAGGCATCTCTGACGGATTTGCTGTCGGAAAACACGATGATTTCCACTACTCCTCCCATCGCAGTTCGTAGGCGTGAAGTATGCTTCGATCGCCTGTCTCCACGGGCGCGAGCATCTCCTGCAGCAGGGGATCGAGCGCCAGATAGACCACGTTGCTGACGGTCACGGTGTTCGGCCCCGTGTGTACCGCCTCGATCTCCAGGGTCCGGTTGATCGTATCGCTCAGGATATCCTCGGTATTGTGCCTGAACTCGCAGGGGCCGCCATGGACGGCAAGGCGCACTCCGAGAGGGCTTTTAAACCTGCACTCGAGCCGGTTGTACAGAAACAGGTCGTGCAGAATATCGATCGCGGAGAGGAGCGCCGCGTTGAATTTTTTCGCGAAATAGAAGGCGACCAGGCCCCCGTCCCCCTCCCAGTTCCACAGCCTTCCCTCCCGCTTCTCAATGGAGCGCTGGACGATTCCGCGCAGGTCGCCGTAGGTTGCCCGTATGGTTTCCTCGGGATATTCGCGCACCAGGCCCGTGTTCCCGACGATGTCGAGGGACATGAACGAGAAAACATATTCCTGTCCCTCTACGAGCGTTCCCCAGTTGCGGGTCCTGCGTATGCGCGAGTCCTCGACGAAGGTCCCGAACTCGCGGTTAAAGATGAAACCCGCGCCGTGGATCTCGGCAAGTATCTCGCGCATGTGCGAGATCACGTACTTCCTGCCCATCAATCCCTCGGTGTGCATCACCACAAGGAGGCCGGCGAACTGTAAAACGAGCCTGCTGTCGCGTATATCGTTTACGATCTGCCGCGCGGCGTCGCGTTTGGGTACCGACATGTTTTCCGGAAAACCGGTCCTTTCCTGGAGGTTGTAATAGGGGATAAAACGCTGGGCGAGCATCACCATCATATCGACAGACATCGATTCGACCAGCGCCTGAACCAGGAGGTCACGCAGACGAACGTTTATCCTCATGTGGCCTTGTGCACGCGGAATTTACGACGATCAGCCCGGATCTCACGGCGGTCCGGACGAAAACCGCTGCAATTAAAGCAGGCGTTTTCACCAAATGCAACAAAAAAGAATCGAGGGCTAATTTTTTTCCGATTTCGCCCACTGACGCCGACAAACAGGGGCTATTTTCTTGACATACAACACATGCCCCGTAATTTAGATCATATTCTCACTGACGACCAGAGAGGCATTCCATCATGACTTCATCAACAAAGACCCCCCCCGCGCTCAGGCGTCTCCGCTTCGTTACGGCGACCACCCTCTTCGACGGGCACGACGCGTCGATCAATATCTTTCGGCGGCTCCTCCAGGGGGCCGGGGCCGAGGTGATCCACCTGGCGCACAACCGCTCGGCGGACGAGATAGTCCAGACCGCCATACAGGAGGAGGCGCACGGCATCGCGGCCAGCTCATACCAGGGCGGCCACATGGAATTTTTCAAATACATGCGCGACCTTCTCGTCAAGAGCGGCGCCGGACATGTACGCGTATTCGGCGGCGGGGGCGGCGTCATCACCCCCGAGGAGATCCGCGAGCTCGAGGAATACGGCATCACGCGCATCTACTCGCCCGAGGACGGCCAGAAGCTCGGCCTCGAGGGAATCATAGCCGATATGATGGAACGCGCCTCGCGGGTCGAACCGCCCCCGTTACCCGACGACTGGAAAGACCGCCTTGCATCCAATGACAACAGCGTGATCGCGCGCCTCATATCCCTCGCGGAATCGGGCGGCCGGGAGGCCCTGCCCGAAGAGCTCTTCGCGGAACGAAAGACAAAGGCACCGGTCATCGGCGTTACCGGAACGGGAGGCTCGGGGAAGAGCACGCTCGAGGATGAGTTCATCCGCCGCTTCCTTGAACTCTATCCGGACATGAACGTAGCCCTCCTCGCCGTCGACCCGTCGAAAAAAAAGACCGGCGGCGCGCTGCTCGGAGATCGGATACGGATGAACTCGCTCCGGAACGACCGCGTGTACATGCGCTCCATCGCCACACGAAAATCCGAGGGGAGCCTCCCCGCCGGCCTCGACGAGATGATAGCGGTACTGCGCGCCGCCTCCTTCGACCTCATCATCATCGAGACCCCGGGAATCGGACAGGGCGACGCCGGAATATCAACCCACGCCGACCTGTCAATTTATGTCATGACCTCCGATTACGGGGCGCCCTCGCAGCTCGAGAAGATCGACATGCTGGATTACGCCGACATCATCGTTATTAACAAGTTCGACCACCGCAATTCGCCCGACGCACTGCGCGACGTCCGCAAGCAGTTCAGGCGCGCGCACAACGATTTTTCGAGCGCGGACGAATCCCTGCCCGTATTCGGGACCATGGCGAGCAACTATTACGACCGCGGCCTCGACGTGTTCTTCGGCGCGGTCATCGAACGCCTGCGGACCGGAAGGCTCGTCGACTGGCCTCCGGCCGCCCTGCCGGAGCGCGCCGGAAAAGAGACCACCTCACGCGGAATAATCCCCTCGGAACGATTCAATTACCTGTCCGAAATATCGACGGCCGTCCGACGTTACCACACCCTGACGGAGGACTCCGCGGCCGTAATCAAAGAGATTGAGGCGGCCGAAACACTCGGCGCCTCCGGCGCGGCCGAAGTCCGCGCGACCGCGGAGAGGCTCGGCGCCTCCGCCAGGGAAAGACTCGATGCGGATATCGCCGCGTCGCTCGCCCGGTGGGAGGAGACCCGTAAAGCGTACGAGCGGGAAAGCCTGGATGTGGAAATACGCGGAAGGACGATCAGCACTCCGCTGAAGGCGGAATCGCTCTCAGGCCTCATGATACCGCTCATCGCGCTTCCTCGCTACGAATCGCGCGCCGACCTGCTGCGTTGGCTGCGCAGGGAGAACCTCCCCGGGCACTTCCCCTACACCGCCGGAGTGTTTCCCTTCAGGCGCACCGACGAGGACCCGAAACGCCAGTTCGCCGGTGAAGGCTCTCCCGGCCGCACCAACCGCCGTTTCCATTATCTCACGCGCAACGACTCCGCCAAGCGTCTCAGCACCGCCTTCGACTCGGTGACGCTCTACGGGCAGGATCCCAGCACCGTACCCGACGTATTCGGAAAAATCGGCGAGAGCGGCGTGAGCATCTGCACCCTCGACGACATGAAGGAACTCTACTCCGGGTTCGACCTGTGCGACCCGAACACCAGCGTCTCCATGACCATCAACGGGCCGGCGCCGATAATGCTCGCATTCTTTTTCAACACGGCCATAGACCGCGCCGCCGAGCGCTTCGCCTCCGAACACGGCCACGGGCCCTCGGTCGAGGAGCGCGGGAGGATAAAGGCAGAGGTATTGAAGACCGTTAGAGGGACCGTACAGGCCGACATCCTCAAGGAGGACCAGGGCCAGAACAGCTGTATCTTTTCCACGAACTTCGCCCTGAGGATGATGGGCGACATCCAGCAGTACTTCATCGACAACAGCGTGCGTAACTTCTACTCGGTGTCCATAAGCGGTTACCATATCGCCGAGGCCGGGGCGGCTCCCGTCACGCAGCTCGCCTTCACCCTGGCAAACGCTTTCACGTATGTGGAGTACTATCTCTCGCGGGGGATGAACATCGACGACTTCGCGCCCAACCTGTCATTCTTCTTCTCCAGCGGAATGGAGCCCGAATACAACGTGCTGATACGAGTAGCCCGCCGCATCTGGGCCATCGCCATGAAGAACCGCTACGGCGCCGGACCGCAGAGCCAGCGGCTTAAATGCCACATACAGACCTCCGGCCGCAGCCTCCACGCCCAGGAGATACAGTTCAACGACATCCGGACGACCCTGCAGGCGCTCATGGCGCTTAACGACAACTGCAACAGCCTGCACACGAACTCCTACGACGAGGCCATCACCACCCCGACCGAGGAATCGGTACGGCGCGCCATGGCGATACAGCTTATCATCGGAAAGGAATACGGTATCTTCAAGAACCAGAACGGCCTGCAGGGAAGCTTCATTATAGAGCGGCTCACCGATATGGTAGAACAGGCCGTGCTCGAAGAATTCGACAGGATCAGCCGGCGCGGCGGCGTGCTCGGCGCCATGGAAAGCTACTACCAGCGCGGCCGGATACAGGAGGAATCGCTCGCATACGAGCACAAGAAGCATTCGGGCGAGTACCCCATTATCGGCGTGAATACCTATCTCAATCCCTCCGTCATTTCCGGGGAGTATGTGCGGCCCGAAATCCCGCTTACCCGCGCCTCCTTCGAGGAGAAGATGTCGCGGATCGACGCGCTCAGGGAGTTTCATAACCGGCATGCCGTTGAGGCGCAGGCGGCGCTTGCGCGACTCAAGACGGCCGCCGCCGCGGGCACCAATATCTTCGCCGAGCTTATGGAAACGGCGCGCGTTGCGAGCCTCGGCCAGATAACACAGGCGCTGTACGAATCCGGGGGGAAGTACCGCCGCACCATGTAACGCTCGCGCCCGTCGGGTGGCACGGAAGCAAGGCTTTCCGTGTCGCGGCGGGCGGCCGGACTGAAAAATCCTGTTGCCCCGGTATGACATCCGTTGTATCCTTAAAATAAACCAATTCCACATCGGGAGGACTCATGCAGACTCGCGCCTGCGTACATCTCTACACCGGGCACGGCAAGGGCAAGACGACCGCCGCGCTTGGCCTCGCGCTCCGTGCCGCGGGGCACGGGATGAAAAGCGTCATCATACAGTTCATGAAAGGCCAGCATTACGGCGAGCTCGACGCCGTTAAAAAGTTCGACGGGCTTATCACCATCGAACAGCACGGAAGCACGGCGTTCTGCCGGCCCGACGACGAAAACGCCGAGGAGCACCGGCGCTACGCGAGCCGGGCGCTCGAACGCTCGCGAGAGGTGCTGTACGGCGGAACCTACCCGCTCGTCGTGCTCGACGAAATCGTAACCGCATACCTGTTCAAGCTTATACGCCTTGACGAAATTCTGGGTCTCCTCAAAGGCCGGCCGGCGGCGGTCGAGCTGGTTCTCACCGGCCGCGGCGCGCCAAAGGAGCTCATAGACGCCTGCGACCTGGTTACCGAGATGAAGGAAGTGAAACATTATTACACCGCGGGAGTGGAAGCGCGCGAGGGCATAGAGTACTGAGGACATGGCGGAATTTACGGAAAAATGAAAAAGGCGAGGATTCGAATCCTCGCCTTTTTACGTTTAAATACGGTTCGTCTTACTTGTTTACAATCTTCTTGGCATCGCCCACCAGCGATTCGACGACGGTGGGATCTGCGAGTGTCGAGATGTCGCCGTAGCCGGCCACGTTGAAGTCGGCGGCGGCGATCTTCTTGAGGATGCGGCGCATGATCTTTCCGGAACGGGTCTTGGGAAGAGCGTCCGCCCACTGGATGATCTCCGGAGTCGCGATTGGCCCGATCTCCTTGCGCACGTGGGCGATGAGCTCCTTCTTGAGCTCCTCGGTCTTCTCCACGCCGGTATTCAGAGTCACGAAGGCGTAAATCGACTGGCCCTTGATCTCGTGCGGATAGCCGACAACCGCCGATTCCGCGACTTTCGGATGTGATACGAGCGCCGACTCGACCTCGGCCGTACCCATGCGGTGACCGGAAACGTTGATAACGTCGTCCACGCGGCCGGTGATCTGGTAGTAGCCGTCCTTGTCGCGGCGGCATCCGTCACCGGTGAAGTACTTGCCGGGGAACTGCGCGAAGTAGGTGTTGAAGAATCGCTCCTTCTTGTCGTCGCCGTAGACGCCGCGCATCTGGCCCGGCCACGAATAGTCGATGCAGAGGTTGCCCTCGCACACGCCCTCGAAGGGCTTGCCGCTGTCGTCGACGATCGAAGGCTTCACGCCGAAGAAGGGAACGGTCGCCATGGCCGGTTTGATATCGATCGCGCCGGGAAGCGGGGTGATGAGGATTCCGCCCGTTTCTGTCTGCCACCAGGTGTCCACGATCGGGCACTCGCCGCGGCCGATCTTGTTATAGTACCAGTTCCAGGCTTCGGGGTTCAGCGGCTCGCCGACCGAACCGAGCAGACGGATGCTGGAGATGTCGTGCTTGTCGACCCACTGGTCTCCTTCCTTCGCGATGGCGCGGATGGCGGTCGGGGCCGTGTAGAAAATGTTTACCTTGTATTTCTCGACGACGGCCCAGAAGCGGCCGAAGTCCGGATAGCTCGGCACTCCTTCGAACATGATGCTGGTCGCGCCGTTGGCCAGCGGGCCGTACACTATATAGG
>JAGODA010000175.1 GCA_017998475.1 Spirochaetota bacterium
CGGTTCATCCTCGACCAGCAGGATGGTTTTCCGCTTTCCTTCCAGGTTTTCCTCCCGAAAAACCGTCGATTACAGTTTGAAGACTATCCTGAACCGCGTTCCTTCGTTCACGCTCTTTTCCAGCGTGCCCCGTATCTGTTTCGTCAACAGGTCCACCAGGTTCAGTCCGAATCCCACCGGCCCTCCCGGCGGGCCGGTTTTGTTCATTCCCACGCCGTCGTCGCTGAACACGAGCTCCATGGTTTCACCCTCCAGCCTTCGGAGGGCGACGCGTATGGTACCCTCGCGCCCATCGGGAAACGCGTACTTTAAAGCGTTGGCAAGGAGTTCGTTGACGATGATGCCCAGCGGGAAGAGGACCTTCGAATCCATGTCCGTTTGCTCGATGTGTTCCTCCACCCTGACGCGCGACGACTTCGTGCTGACGGCGTAAACGTCGTGGATCAGCTCACCCAGGTAGTCCGCGGCCGACACCCGCCGGAAGTCCTTCGAGCGGTACAGCCTGTCGTAGATCATCATCATGCCCCGCACGCGTCCCTGTGCGTCGGCAAGCGCTCCGGCGGCCCTGTCGCCCTCGAGCCTTCGCGCCTGCAGCCCGAGGAGGCTCGATATCGTCATCATGTTGTTCTTTATGCGGTGATGCACCTCGCGCAGGAGCAGTTCCTTCTCCTCCAGGAGGGAACGGATTTCCTCCTCGGCGCGCTTGCGTTCGTCGATGTCGGAGGCCAGCCCGTCAATCCGGATGGCGGTTCCCCCGTCATCGTATATAAGCCTGCTCTTGTCATACACCCAGCGGATCGTGCCGTCGGGCATGAGGGCCCGGTATTCCCGTTCGGCCGATCCTTCCTTGATCAGCCGGTCCATTACGGACTGGATGGCGGGGCGGTCCTCGGGATGGGTGATTTCCCGCCACAGCCCCGGGTTATCCATAAAATCCTGCGGTGGCCTGCCGCAGACGCTTTCCACCGAGGGGCTCACAAAGAGTACACGCAGGTCGGGCCACGAGAGGGACCATACCGCGTCGCGGATGCTGTTGATGATACTGCTCAGCTTCTCCTCGTTATGCCGCAGGGCCTCTTCGGATTTTTTTCGATCCGTAATGTCCTGCATAACGCCGATGAGGCCCCTGACCCCGCCGTCATCATCCAGAAGCGGCGAAAGGTTGAACAGAACGGCCCTTGTCGACCCGTCGGCGTGCGGGATGAGCGATTCGAATATCCCGCACGTCTTCGACTGTATGACCTCGAGGTCGTTTCGAGTGTAGTCCCCGTTCGGCAGATCGGGAAACACCTGGCTCACCGTAAGGCCAAGCACGGACTCTTTCGTTCGCCCGGTGAATTCAAGAAACGCCTGGTTACATTCCTCATAACGGCCCTCTGCGTTTTTGAAAAAAACGGGATTGGGCATGGCGTTGATGATGTCGGCCAGTTTCTTGCGTGCGGCGATTATTTCCTCCTCGGCCCTCTTCCTTTCGGTGATGCTCCGGGAAACGCCGAAGGTGCCCATCACCTTTCCCTCCAGGTCGTACAGGGGCAGTTTGGTCGTGGAGGCCCACGAGACGCGCCCGTCGGACCAGGTAAGTTTTTCCTGCGCGTCCACCACGGGCGTCAGCGTTTTCATTATCCTCAGCTCGTCGGCGCGGGCCTTCGCGGAGTGCTCTTCGGAAAAGTAATCGAAGTCGCTCGAGCCGAACATCTCGGCCGGATCGGTAAAACCGTGGCGCGCAGCCTTGGCCCGGTTCACTTTAAGGAAGCGGCCGTCACGGTCCTTGAAATAGATGTAATCGGGGATGGTGTCCATGAGCGTGGTGAGCATGTGCCGCTCCCATAACAGCGATTCCCGCGCCTCTTTCTCCGCGGTTATGTCGCCGAGCAGAACCGTGGAGCCGGTAAGCGCGCCGTCGGCAAAAATCGGCCTGAGCGACGCGCGCACGTGATGGACGCCGCCGTTTTTGTCCACGATCCTGAATTCGAAGGGGGCGCTCTCTCCGGCGATCGCCTTCTCGTAGGAATCCGCGATGCCGGGAATGTCCTCTGGCGGGGCGAAGCTCCTGATGGTCCGCCCGAGGAGCTCGCCCGGAGAGTACCCGGTGAGCCTCTCGATGACGGGACTCGCGTAGAGAATCCGGCGCCGTGCGTCAAGCCGTACTATCGCTCCGGCGATGTTCTCCACAAGGAAACGATAGCGTTCCTCGCCCTCTTTTAACCGATTGATCTTTTCCTTGAGGAGCGCGCCCGCCTGGAGAAACGCCGACTGCCGCGCGGCCGAGAGCGCGGCGTTCGCAAGCCGACCGGGGTCCGTGTCGGCGCCGTGCACCGCCGCGGCGCCGGCATACAGAAAGCTCGCCGACGGAACCATAAAGCCCTTTACGGTAACGACGAGCAGTACGGCGTCGGGACGCGCCGCCCTGATGCGTCGGATCTTCGCCAGGGAGGCGGTGCCGTCGATTACGGGATTGTAGAGTATCACCGACGGCGCGTCTCCGTGGGCGCATTCGTCGACGTTCAGCGTTTCCCGGCCTGTGACCTTGAGGTCCCTTGCCGCGAACGCCGAGGCAAGGATGTCTCTGCGACCCGCGTCCGGTTCCACTATGATGACGTCCACCGGCGCAGGGCCCTTCCTTCCCGCTATCAGCCCGTTCACCCTGTCCACGAGTTCCGCCGCGGAGAAAGGCAGGGCCAGGTGGTCGGCGGCCCCGTTCTCCAGGCTGATGCGGCGGATCTCGTCGGTCATGAATGTGGCCGACATTACGAGCACCGGCACATCGTTGAACTCGCGGTACTCCGGCATGCGAAGGAGGCGGCAGAAGCTCCAGCCGTCGATATCGGGCATGTAGATGTCGGTGATGATAAGCCCGGGAACGCCGTTCCCGGAGAGGTCCTTCATCGCGTCCGCGACGTTTGCGGCGGTTCGAACCGTAAAGCCCGAGTCCGAGAGAATGGCCCGGATCAGATCGAGCACCTGCCGGTCGTCATTGACCACAAGGATCGCCGGTTTTCCGTTCTTTTCCATGGAGTTAGGCCGCTGTAATATTCCACCCGTCGGTTTCCGGTCGGCGACGTACTTCACGGCGCGCGGTGTGGACGGGTCGACGCTGAATGTTCGGGGCCCATCGCGCGTTCCGCCACGGATTTTTACCGGCTCCGTTCTTACGGAATATCTATTGACAGTACGCCTTCGAGGCGTTGTAGTCAAATAAATTCCCCGCCGCGCCCGCGCTCGATTGTACAGGCCGGCGCGGGAAAGTATATCGCGCCGAAGTGGAGACGGTAATGAAGATGCTTCTCAAGGCGGTGAAATATTTCGCGCTCGGACTTCTCTCTGTTATCGTGCTGGTCGTGGTCGTGTACCTCTTCCTCCCCAAAGGCCCCCGCGAGCTGATGGAATTCGACGATCCCTTCGGCAGGGAGCGGCCCGCGGCGGTCGCGGAACAGTATATGGCCGCCACGGGGAACCAGTGGGCGACCGCGGCCGCGCTCGACGCGCTCGACCGTGGCGGAAACGCCGTGGACGCGGCCGTGGCGGCCCTCCTGGTCCTCAACGTGACCTTCGGCGAGGCCGCGAGCTTCCCGGGTGTCGCGCCGGTGCTGGTGTACGAGGCGAAGACCGGGAAAGTGACAAGCTACACCGGGGCCGGGAAGGCGCCCGCGGCGGCGACCATCGAGCTGTTCAAATCCAGAGGGCACGAGGTGGTGCCGAAACTCAGCATACTCTCCCAGCTCGTTCCGGCCTCGCCCGATGTCATAACGGCCCTGCTGGAGCGCTACGGCACGAAGGGATTCGGCGAGCTCGCGGCGCCGGCCATACGGCTCGCCGAGGAGGGCTTCCCGGTGCACGCCACCATGCACAAGAACCTCTCGATGAACGTGTTCAAGCGCCTGGGGATGTCCATCCTCATGCCGTATAACGCGCAGGTCTACCTGGGCGGCCAGTGGTGGCGGCCCCTGCACAGGCGCGAGCGCTTCCGCAGGCCCGACCTCGCGAAGACCTTCAGGGCGCTCGCGGATGCAGAGAGCGGGGCCCTCAAAAAGGGAGGGGGACGAAAGGCCGGTCTTGCGGCCGTGCGCGATTATTTCTACAAAGGCCCCGTCGCCGAGGCCATACTCACGCTCCACAGGGAGAAGGGCGGGCTCTTCACGCGCGAGGACCTGTCAGGCTACCGCGGCGAGTTCGAGACGCCGCTTTCCGGAAGCTATGGCGACTACACCCTCTACACCAACCGCACCTGGTGTCAGGGGGCCGTGGTGCCGCTCGCCCTGCAGATACTGGAAGGGGTGGACCTCAAATCGATGAGCCACAACTCGCCCGCCTACGTGCACGCCGTCCTGCAGGCGATCGAGCTGGCCATGGCCGACCGCGAGGCCTTTTTCGGCGATCCGGCGTTCGTCAGGGTGCCCGAGAAGGGCCTGCTTTCCAAAACCTACGCGGCCGAGCGGCGCGCGCTCATGACTCCCGGCAGGGCATTCGGCGCGATGCCGCCGCACGGCGATCCGTGGAAGCACCAGAGCTCCGCGATGACGGGACCGGCCTCCGCGTACGATCCCGCGCCCGGTGCGCGCCTGGCCGAAAACTCCTCGGGCTACGGCCGCGATACGAGCTATCTGAGCGTGATCGACCGGTGGGGAAACGCGGTGTCGATGACGCCGAGCGATTTTCCGCAGTCGCCCATGGTTCCGGGGACCGGGCTCACTCTCGGAATACGCATGACGCAGTTCAGGCTGGATCCGAAACACCCGGCGGCGCTCGCTCCCGGAAAGCGCCCCACCATAACGCCGAACGCGGCCATGGCGTTTAAAAAGGGAAAGCTCTACATGAGCTTCGGCACGCCCGGCGGCGACATGCAGACCCAGGCGCTGGTGCAGGTTTTCCTTAACATCGCGGTTTTCGGCATGGACGTGCAGGAGGCCATAGACGCGCCGCGCTTCCGCTCGCTCAACTGGCCCGACGCCTTCTCGCCGCACGCCTACCGGCCCGGAGTCATAGAGCTCGAGGGCCCGCTGGGACGCTCCGTCGGCGGCGCGCTGGAGGACATGGGCTACCGCGTGGAGGTGAAGGGCGAGCGCGACAACAGCTTCAGCGCGGTGTGCGCCGTCATACGCGATCCCGAAACGGGAAGGCTCCGCGGCGGGGCCGACGCGCGCGAGAGCTCGTGGGCCGAGGGGCGCTAGGTTCCCTCAGGCCGACAGACAGCGGATTATCCCGCCGACGTACATGCGGTGGTAGTCCCTCTGCGGATAGAGCTTCGCAATGCCCTCGGCGAGGAAGTTCCGCGGCAGTATGTCCTGGAAGTAGATCTTCTCGCATTCCAGCACCAGGCGCGCCTCGGCGAAGTACACCGCGCCGCTGTCGGTTGCGGCCGGGGTGATGCCCGCCTCTTTCGCCTTGTCGACGTCCTTGCCTGAGTGCGAGCCGCAGTAGTTCAGCGCCGTGCGGTACTTCTCGCCGAAAAAGGAGAGGGTGAAGCGTTCGGCGTCTTCCATGAATGTATAGGTGTAGCGGGTCGGGCGCACGAAGCAGAAGCAGACGTTCCTGTTCCACAGCACGCCGAGCCCGCCCCACGAGGCCGTCATGGTGTTGTAGCTTTCCCGCGTTCCCGCCGTAACGAGCATCCAGTCGTCGCCGATAAGCTTGAAGGGGTTGTCCGCGATCGTGCGCGGATCGATTTCCTTTAAAGTGTGTGCCATATCTCCTCATTGTCCCGCGCGCGTGGCGCGGTGTTCGTGATGTGTACGCCCGGTATAACCGGCCCGCGCCGCCGGGGCAAGTTTTTTTCGAACGTACGCATCACCCCCAAAAAAAACTTGACAGCTTTGCCTGTTTGCCCTTAGTGTCTCGCCCATACGGCACGGACCCGGCACTATGAAATACAACGATACATTCACCATGAACTGGGCCTGGTGGTGGCGAACCGGACATCGATATCCGGGCGCTTTGGCGTGCCTGTAGCATAACAGACAACGGAAAGAGCACAAGGGCTGCGGATATCAAAAGAACCGCGGCCCTTTTTTTGTGCCCCGGGAAACTGAAACCATCATTCAAAAGGAGGCGACCATGCCACACGAATCGACGAAGATACTCCTGCCCGAAAAGGACATGCCGCGGCAGTGGTACAACATCATCCCCGACCTTCCCCGTCCGCTCAGCCCGCCCGTAAGCCCGGCGACGGGCAAGGCCATCACCCCGGACGAGCTTAACGCCATCTTCCCCATGGGGCTCATCATGCAGGAGGTGAGCCAGGACAGCTACATCGACATACCCGAGGAGATCCTCAACATCTACCGCCTGTGGAGGCCGTCGCCGCTGGTGCGCGCGCGCAGGCTCGAGGAGGCCATCGGCACGCCGGCGAAGATCTACTTCAAGAACGAGGGGGTATCGCCCGCCGGAAGCCACAAGCTCAACACCGCCGTGGCCCAGGCCTATTACAACAAAAAGGAGGGCATCAACAAGCTCTCCACCGAGACCGGCGCCGGGCAATGGGGAAGCGCCCTGTCGCTGGCATGCAACTTCTTCGACATGAAGGTGCACGTGTACATGGTGCGCGTGAGCCACGACCAGAAGCCCTACCGCAAGTTCATGATGGAGACCTGGGGCGGCACGGTCACCCCGAGCCCGAGCCCGCTTACCGGCGTGGGCCGCGAGATTCTGGCGCGCGACCCGAAAAACCTGGGCAATCTCGGCATCGCCATCAGCGAGGCGGTGGAGGAGGCCGCCACCAACAAGGACACCAACTACGCGCTGGGAAGCGTGCTCAACCACGTCTGCATGCACCAGACGA
>JAGODA010000176.1 GCA_017998475.1 Spirochaetota bacterium
GGATAATATCTGATTATCGTGATCGCCGTTTCGAGCGCCTGGGTGCCCTTGCCGCCGTTGAGATAAATCGTTCCCAGAAACAGAAGCGCGTCGTCGGAGCGTTCGTGGTCGGGAAAGCGCGACGATATCGTATAAAAGGATTCAACCGCTCCCGGCATGTTCCCGCTTTTAAACCGCGCCTCGCCGATCGAGTACAATGCCATCGGGTACTCGCCCGAGTCCTCGGCTATCGACGAAAATTCCCGCATGGCGTCGTTCGGCCTGTTGGCCCCCATGTGTATTTTCCCCGCCCAGATGGCGGCAGAGTCCCGGAAGGGGCTTTCGGGATATTTCGTTTTAATTTCTTCGAATTTGGCCAGCGCCGCCTGGTGCATGGTGGCATTGTACAGCTGGATTCCCGTTTTAAGCAAAATCTCGTCGGGTCCCGGAGCCTGGGCCGTCCTGTCGGGCCTGGCATCTTTTTGAGGGGTCAGTGCGGGTTTCTGGGCGGCCGGTACGTTCGTTTTGGGTGCCGTTTCCTTTTTCTCCGCTACCGGTTCGCCCTCGAGTATGCTCCGGATAATGGCCTCGGTCTGCCTGGTCCCCTGCGCCATAAGGCAGGGAAGCGCGGACAGGATGAAAAGGACGATGAGCACCGGACGCTTCATTTCGTGATAATTCCCGTATCCTTTCCGATTGGCTTCAGCTCGGCCGGGCGGCGCTTGATTCTCCTGACCGGTTCGACCGCCTGTTTGTCAGAGGGAGTCTTATCCTCCCTGACGAGCGGTCTTTCGGTGATCGGAGGCGGGATGCGCTCTTCGGTTTCGATTCGTCCGGGTTTGAGTATGCCCTCATCGCGTTCCTCGCGTATGATCTCAGGCTTTTCGCCCCCGGCGGGATACGGGTCCCTGCGCTTCAGGTTTCTTACGTCCGAGGGAACGCGTATGTCGTCGGTGCGTGCCGGCTCGGAGATGCGATCGCGCAGATCGAGGCCGGGTGTGGGGCTTACTGCCCGTTCGGGGGAGGGGGGTTCGATGATGCCGTCGCCCGTCTCCGGTTCAAGCCGCCCCTGAACGGGGAAGCCGATCTTCCCTATGGTCGATTCCCTCACTTCACTCATCAGTTCGGAATCGAGCATGGTGCGGAATTCGCCGCCCTTTCGTTCGAGCTTTATGTCGATATCGAAGGTGTCATTGGTCTCTCCGGCGATCTGGGTGCCCATCTTCCGCGCGCCTTTTTTGCCTATCTGATGCCCTATTATTATGCCGATTACCAGAAGGATCGCCGTGGCCAGAAAAAATCCCTGCCGTATGCTTTCGGCCGTCCTCCTCGGGGTGCGTTCGATGGCCGTGTTGAGCGCATCGATCGCTTTTGAAACTATCTGCACCAGCGGATTCATCGTACGGTCCCTTTATCCGTTCCTGTCAAGTATAATGACGACCCTGCAGCGTTTCAAACTGTTTCTGGTGGCCTGCGCGCCGAGGACCCGCCGCGCGTCCCTTTCGGATATGACCGGGCAGGCGTTCACGCTCTTCAGGGCAACGGAATAATAAGGGCGATCCCCCGCCCTTGCAAGAGCCCTTGCCTCGTCTTCGGTGTGGCAGTAGGACGCCAGGCCGTTCCTGAGCGCGTGGCGGCTGTCTACAAAGGTTCGTCCATAGATCTCAAGGCCGTCTTCGTCATAGATCGAGGGGAAAAGCATCGGCTCCAGTTTGAGTCCCCGTCCGTCCACAATGAGCCCCGTGTAATCGGTTGTAAGCGGCGTGTTATCGATAACCGGCAATTCCATCGCGGGAAAATCCCAGGCGAGCGAGCCGGCGAGCCAGCCGAACCCGAGGCGGGCCTCGCAGGCGCTCGCGATGTATCCCGCGGGGTAGCGTCTGAACCTGGTTTCGCGCGCGAGCGTTTCGGAGAGCCGCCTGCGAACGGTGTCATCCGACTGGAGCAGGTCTCCCAGCCGGTGGTCGGGGTCTATGCGGATGGTCTTCATGGTGCGCAGGAGGCATTCAAGCGAGGCCTCGCGCGCCCTGCGGTAGGTGTCGCTTCGCGCGCCATTTATAGTAAGAATCCTGCCGTCATCGGAATCCACGGGCACACCCTCGTCCGCCACTTCCGCCTCGAAACGGCCCGTCGCGCTTATAAAGGACCGGGTCCAGTTGATGCTTCCGTCACCGTGTCGTACGATGAGGTCGGCGGCAGCGGCGGGGGTGCACATCAGGCAGAGCGCGGCGCCCGCGCCGTAGAGGGCGGCCATTATCCGTTTTCCCGCACCGAAGCGGTTCTGATCTTGTTTCAGCAAGGGGAGATTCCGTTCGTATTCAGTATGGAACAGCCGTATCCATTCAATTATCGGTCCATACACCGGTCTTTTCCAGTAAAATATGCACTATGGGAGATCGTCGAGCCGGGCGCGGCATGATGCGAGATGCCGCTGGAGCCTGCGCGCCGCCGAGGCGATATCGGCGAGCAGGATGGACATTGCCCTCTCGGGAGGAAGTTCTCCGTGTCTGGCAAGGTAGGCGTTCGTCCTGCGCAGCAGCGGGTTGAAGAGCTCCGGCAGGCCCTCCGACGCGGTATCGAGCAGTGTGCGTCGCTCGTCATCGGCAAGGCTTTCGATCGGTCTGGATGCGAGCGCCGCTGCCGTGGATGTCAGATCGAGCGCCTGGTCCAGGGCCGCTCGAAGCCTTCCCGCTCCTCCCCGACCCGTGGTAAGGGCGCGCCGCAGAATCTCCGCGGGCCCCGGGGTGCGCACCGGGAATTCATCGATAAGCGACTCGAGCGAGCGTTCCGCTGTGCCGGCGATGCGCGCGCCCCCGCCGCTGGCATTGATGACCGGAACGATGACCTTCCGGGCCGAGTCCTCGAACCAGCTCCGGTAAAGGTCGAAAACGTAATCCGAGATAACCGTGCCCTTGCCGCCGTAGGCCTCCACGTACTTGATCTTTCTCTTTCGGATTACCCGCTGGTTGATGCTGTCGAGATTGAGGAAGCGCGAGGTCCTGGCGAGCCATTCCCCGTTGTGGTGCGTTCCCGTGCTGTGTATTTCCCTGCCGGTATAGGCAAGGTCCTGCCCCACAAGTACTATGGGGGAGCATCCGAGGTTGAGCATGAGATCGAAGGCGCTGGTGGCGACAGACCCGCCCGACTGGATGTCGCCGGGAGGGGCGATGTGGCGTTCTATCCAGTCCATCGCCGGGGTCGGTTCGCGGTGCACCGATCCATCGGGGCCGCTGTAAAACTTGGCCGTGGTGCTGAAGACGGTTTTGCCGGGGTAGCGGTCGGGAATGCGCGGGTAGCTTACGAGGTCGGCAAGCAGGACGGTTCCTTCGGGCCTCTCTCCGAGGAAGTGTTTGAGGCTGTGTTTCTGCGCGTCGATCGTCATGACTATGTGCGGCTCCACGCCGTGACGGAGCAGTACCTTAAGGGCCGTATCCACGGAAACGATGAGCGCCCTGCCTTTCATCCGGCCCAGCAGGCTCGCGTTCTTCCGGAGGGAGGGGCCCGCCGAAACGATAATCCCCGGCACGCCGGAAAACCGGCCGAAGAGGTCGGCCACCCGCCCCGCGTCAAGGCTGCGGGGCAGGTTGGAGAAAATGTTCGCCATCCATCGCTCCTCGAACTCGAAGCGCGTGAGCAGATCGGAGAGTTTGGATGAAAAATAGCGGCTTATGTCGGCGACCATCGAATCATAGAACTCCCTGCCGAGCAGATACGAGGGACGGTGGAAATAGACCGCCTTGCCGCGGAACGCGTCCATCTCGAAGCTTTCCAGGACGGGCGGGATGTCGTCCGGGGAGACGAGTACGTGCGCCCCCTCGAGATTGGAAGGGCATGATTCCATGGCGAGATGTACGACTTCGGGGTCCTTTTCGAGCACCATTATGACACAATGGGGGTGGCGTCGGCGCAGGGCGGCGACGTGATATCCCAGCCCGAGCCCGCAGACGATAATACTGGTCGCCCTTCCGGTGCCGAAAGCGGCCGCCGCGCGTTCGGCTTCGCGCTGCGGGTCGTATGCGGAATGGATCCTGATCTCCGGGGGGCCGGTATACACGAGCGTCCGGTGTCCCGAGGGGGTTTGGCTGACGGTAAAGCGGCCCATGCGATACAATCGCCGGCGGGCCTATTCGGCCCTGGTTTCGAAGGCGGTTTTCAGCTCGGCATGCAAATCGTTAAACGCGGTATCGGTGGAGAGGCCGAAGCGGGCGAGTACCTCGTCCTCCGCGTAGTAAAGCTGGTAACGGCGGGACTCAATCCCGCACATGATATTGGCCAGGTAGACGATGAACACGATATCGCGCTGTTTCTCCTCCGCGTTGAGCGGTGTGTGGTGGTTGCGGATGGATTCGACCAGGTAATCGGGGAACCCCCATTTTTCGGCAATCATCTGGCCTATGTTCGCGTGGCTTATACCCACGGAGATCTCCTCCATGACCGTGGATGTGCGTATCTTGCGGTCCTTGACGATGTCGGCGATTTTGTTCGTGGTGCCCAGATCGGTCGAGAGCATTATGATCTTGCCGAGGTCGTGCAGGAGCCCCCCGAGAAACGCGTTTTCGACTATTTTAGAGAACTTGTACTTCAACGCGATCCTGCGCGAGTAGAAGGCGACCTGGTTGCAGTGAGCCCATATCTGTTCGAAGCGCGAGTAGCGTTTGTCCAGTATGGAACGGGCGCTGGTGGCGAGCAGGATGGCGTTGAGGTTTTTCATCCCGATGTTCTTTATCGCCTCCGAAATTGTTTCAATGCGCTTGCCGGAGATGAATCCCGCGGAGTTGGCAAGCTTGAGAACGTCGGAGGAAAGCGCCGGGTCTATGGTGATCTTTTCCGAGATCTCGGTGATCGAAGATTCCGGATTCGCGCAGAGCCGCTGAAGCTCGGTAACGTTTTTGGGAAAGGTCGGGATGCCGTTGACCTCCGCCAGTATCTGCTTCTTGATGGTCGTGGTGATCACCTGGGGCCGGAGTTCGAACGGTATCGCGAGCAGGGTTCGCGTGTCTTTTTCGCCGCGGATCACCTTGTAGTTGTCGGCCCCGATTCCCGAGTTTTTAAGCAGGAGGACGGTGAGCACTATGCCGAGGCCGGCCCCCTCGGTGTCGTCGTAGATCTCCTCATACGCTTCGGTGAAGTCCTCGTAATGCCGCGCCTTCTCCATGCGCATGCTGATGCGCGCCATCTCTTCGGGCTGAATTACCGAGTTATTGAGCACCTGGATCATCAGGCCTTTCGGATCCTTTTTGATGCTGAAGCTGACCCTGAAGTCACTGTTTTTAAGCTCGGCCTCCATGGACTCGAAATGGCCGATGACGTTTTTCTTGAACTGCTCGATCCCCTCGGCATAGCGTTCGTGATCATCGATATTTATGCCGATGGTGCGGAAATAGACGCGTTTGGCGTTGGCCTTCACGGCGTTGATGCAGATTTCCCTTATTATGGTGATGAATGTGTCCAGCAGAAAAATCTGGTCCATCGAGGCGAGGATCTTGGCGAAAAGCGCGTTGATGTACCGCACCACGTCCTCTGACAGGTAATGAAACGAGAAGCTGAAGGGTTCACCCCTCGCGATCTTCGCGGCTGTTTCGGAGGTATTGGGTATTGCCATAGTGTACGTTCTTCCGGTTTTCCGAACGGTACGTATTACGCCCTGTATAGTATATCGAACCGGTGTTTCCCGGACTGTACTGAATATTTAACGCGGGCCAGGACCGGCCGCACATTAAAGCCTCGGGGGCCGCACCGTCAATTGTCAACCGTGTTTTCAGCCCTTTCTTTCATCGTTGCGATACCCCCGGCCGGCGTCATCGACCGGCTCGCCCTTCTCCGAACGGGGAGCGTAAATCCGGTCGCGGAAGCGTATCGCAGCCGCCTCGAGGGAGGCGAGCGGCCCCCGGTGGACCGGAGGGGCAAAGAGCGCGGTGTGGCCGGCGTTATCCGCGCGATCCGGCGGGGGAGGCGGGACATGCCTGAATTCCGGTTGTATCCCGTCACGTTCGAGTATCGTGACGAGCCGGGTAAGCGCCCTGGAGAACCTGAAGCGCGAATCGAGAGCACACGAGGAGATGATGCGCCTGCGGGCCAGAAACGCCGCGCCCGACAGGGAGCGGTAATCCGTTCCGTGAAGCTCCAGCTGTACGGTCGAGACTCCGTCGCGCTCGAGGGTCTCGTGAACGGCCACGGCGGTCTTCAATCCGGAAATCCGTCCGTGCACAAGGGCGTGATCGCCATCGGATATGACCGTGAGTTCCCTCCCATCGCGAAACACGATCCGGGGATCAGGAGAACGGCGAGCGTCCGCGGCCAGGAGGGCCCATGCGCCGGCGAAAGCGATCAGGACGGCCATCGCGGCCGGTCGCCTGTACTCTCGCGACGCGAACAGCGGGAGCGTGTACAGCGCGAAAAAAGGGAGAACGCGCCACGGGGCGCGGTCGGGTCGGAAATGGCCGTCGAGCGAAGCCGCGGCGTCGACGAATACGGAGGTGATGTCGACGATGCAATCCACTGGAAGGGCGAGGAGGCGTCCGGCCGTTTCCGAAACCAGGCCGGCGCAGTTCGAAGCGATGGAGGCGGCGAGGGCGAAGGTGATGCCCGGCACGACGGCGAGGTTGGAAAGCGGGCCTGCAAGGTTGACCTCGCCCATGTGGTAGAAAATGATCGGGAACACGGGCACCTGGGCCGCAAGGGTCAGGGCAAGCGGCCCGCGGACCACCCGCGGGAGGGCACCCAGGGATTCCTCGAACGGGCGGAAAAACAGCAGGATGCCGAGCGTCGCGCCGAAGGTAAGCTGGAAGCCCGG
>JAGODA010000177.1 GCA_017998475.1 Spirochaetota bacterium
CGGAGGGAGTTGAAATGGGGCCCACAGGCCGCGGCCCTTCCGACACGATAGCCGCGAATAAGGGAAATGAACCCGGGCAGGAAATCGGCGGCGACACCACGCGAACACCCGACAGGAAAGACGATACCGCCAGGCGCGACTTGAAACAACAAGGCGCGGAAATACGGAAAGGATCGAGAGAGGCCCGTCAGGATATGCGGCGGCTCAGACGCGACGGCAAAGGACGCTGAGGATGGTCCTGTATATAATACATACACTCAACACCGGAAGCGGACGATACGCCCGGGCATCGAGCGGCCCCGACCTGCCGGATCAGCCCGTATACACCACCGCGAGCACCTGCGCCTGGCCGCCGCCCGAGCTTTTAAGCGAGTGCGGGACCGTTGAAAGATAATAGATACTGTCGCCCTCGCGCAGGATTTCTTCCTTTTTGCCGAGACGGATGGTGATCTCGCCCTCAAGCACGTACAGAAATTCCTCCCCCTCGTGGCTCGAAAGCTCGTCGGCGGTGCCGCCGGCGGGAAGGGTCACGATGAAGGACTCCATGTGGCGCGACACCACCCCGGTTGAAAGCGACTGGTAGAGGTACTGCGGATTGTCCCTGTTGCCCGAGGGCGTCCTCCGGGTATCGCGGCGGTCCTCCCTGCGGATGACCGAGTAGCTGAATCCGGACTCCTCGTCGAGAATGATTCCGGTCGCCACTCGGAGCGCCTTTGACAGCCGGATGATGGTCCCCAGGTCCGGGAAGACCTTGACGTTCTCGATCTCGCGTAGATACCGCTCCTCCACCCCGGCCAGCCTGGCCAGCTTTTCGAGCGAAATCCCCTGCATCTCCCTGATCTTCTTAAGCCGCTCGCCGATAAAGGTTTTTTCCTCGGCCTTCTCCTGCTGGCTGTAGTAGCCGGTGAGGTCATCGAGATAGTTCTGGTAGTCTTCGCTCTTCACCTGGGTTCGCATGGCGGTCACCTCTTTCATTCCCAGCGCCGGAAAACTTTTTCCGGCGCGACGGACGGTATGTCAACAGAATAACAGGGGAGACGATCAGCCGTCAACAGCAAAACCGGCGCGTTCCGGGGCTAGGCCCCGTACAGAACGGCCAGAATGACCGAGCGGTCGTCGGAGAGGTTTTCGATGCGATGGGGGATGGACGAGCGGTAGTAGATGCTGTCGCCCTCGCGGAGCACCTCCGCCCTGTCGTCGAGGATGATCCGAACCGCGCCCTTCTGGACCATGATGAACTCCTCCCCGCGATGGCTGGCGAACCGCCGCGTCTCGCCCGGGCCCTTCAGTGTGATGAGGAACGAGCGCATGCGCTTCTTCTCGGCGCTTCCGGCGAGTGTCATGTATTCGTATTCGGGATGCAGGAAGGCGGTGGTGGTGGGGCGGTGCGCCTTTCTTATATCGGTCCTTCGGACGACCGTATATTCCCCGGAAACATCCACGCGCTCGTCGTCGGCCGGAACGCTCGACAGCTCCGAATAGAAGCTGTCGTATTCGGGATTCGGCTCGGGCGCGAAAGAATCATACGATGCCTGGCCTGTCGCGGTGAGTAAACCCGTTGGCTTCTTCGCTTTCATTGAGAACATCTCCACTGGCGGGGGGTGCCGGCTCCACCGGCCCCGTTGCGAAGGGCCGCTCCTGGCAGCCTGTAAAAAGTGTATCTCGGCGACAATACCGTTCAATTTATTTGATAAAAAAAGCGCGCCGCGAGCTACCCGCGAGCGCGGAATTCCTCCTTCTTTTTACGGCCCTGGCGTTCGAAAACCGGCCACAGCCGGGCGACAAGGCGCGGGAATGCCATCAGAAGCTTCGACATGAACCCGTCGAAGGCGGGCACGCATACCTCCGGCTTCTTGCATACCATGGCCCGGTACACCGCCTCGGCCACCGCGGCCGGGCTCTGCGGCGGAGCGCGGAAAGTGAGCGGCGAGCCGCCGTGTTCGGCCTCGAATTTCAGCATCGGCGTATCGACCGAATCGGGGAACACTGTGGAAACGTGTATGTTGTGCCGTTTGAGTTCGATGTGCAGCGTGAGACCGAGGCCGCGCAGGGCGAACTTGGTGGCCGTGTAGATGGAGCTGTATGTTTCGGGTACTATCCCCGCGAGCGACGATATGGTCACGATATTCCCGCCGCCGCGTTTCTTGAGATACGGCACTGCCTCCATGGCGCAGTTAATCGGACCCAACAGGTTCACGCCGACCTGCCGCCCGACCTCGGCGTGCGTGACGTCCTCGAAGAGGTTCGGCACGATGATTCCGGCGTTGTTCACCAGCACGTCGATGCCGCCGAAGCGCTTTGCGGCCCTGCGAAAAAGGTCCTTTACCTCCGCCGGCTTCGTGATGTCGCATTGTACGGCCAGGGCCCCCTCGCCGTAGGGACGGGCCGCCGCCTCAAGCCTCTTTTTATCGATGTCCGCAAGCACCAGAAGCATTCCCTTCGCGTGGAAAAGCGCCGCGACCTCGCCGCCGATTCCGCCCGCGGCGCCGGTTATAACCGCCACCTTCCCCTTCATTTTTTCGCCGCCTGCCTGCGCACCTTTTTAATCGCCCCGTCCATTACCATCTCCACAAGCCATGGACACAGGCGTTTCATCACGTACGTGAATTTCCCCTCAAGGCCGGGGATGATGATGAACTTTCTCTTCAGCGTGTCTTTCAGCATGACCCCGGCCACAAACTCCGGCTGGTACAGCCCGGCGTTTCCGGAGATGGCCTTTGTCTCCGCCGGCTTGGTCTTCTCCTCCTCGTGGAGCTGGGGCGTGTCGGTGTCCGGCGGGCACAGCACCGATACGTTGACGCCATGGGGTTTGAGCTCGCCTCGCAGGCTCTCGGAAAAACCGATAAGGCCGAACTTGGCCGCGCTGTACGCCGTGTAACCGTATACGCCGACAAGCCCCGCCATCGACGAGATGTTCACGATGTGCCCCGCGCCCCTTGCCTTCATGACCGGCACCAGCGCCTCGCACATGTTCCACACGCCGTACAGGTCTATCCGTATCTCCTCGTCGAACTTGGCGAAGGAGGTCTTCTCGAAATCGTTGCAGTAGGCTACGCCGGCGCTGTTGACGAGGACATCGGGAGGACCGAAATCCTTGACCGCCTTCTCCATGGCCTTCTTCACGGCGCGGTTGTCCGAAACATCCAGCGACACGGCCGCAAAGCGCTGGGCCGCCGATTTTTTCGCCGCCTCGATCTGACCGAGCGCTTTTTTAAGCTTCTCCTTGTTCCGCGCGAAAATGGCGACGTTCGCACCGTACGACGAAAGCAGAACGGACGCGGCAAGCCCTATCCCGCTCGATCCGCCGGTGATGTAGACCGTTTTCCCCTGGTAATAGTCCATGAGCGATTCTCCGTATGACGGTAGTAGTGTATGATTCCCGAGTCTTAAGGAAGCCATCCGAGCGCACCGGCGAAACGGCCGCGGCGCGTTGTGACATCCCGTACCCTAACAGTCAGATATGGAAAACGGAACGAAAATCAACATAAAAACGATCCCTCTATATAATTATTGACGCCCGAAGCGCCCCCCCGGATAATGCGAACAGTGTCAGCGACGGGGGTGCGTACGGATGGGAAAGACTGCTGGCGGCATTGAGGACATCAGGGAGCTCTTCAGAGACGCGCCGCTCGAGGAGAAATCGCTCGCGGCACTGCAGATCAATTCATACCTGCGCATCTGGCAGAGGACCGCGATCATCTCGCGCGAGAAGAACGGCCACACCGTGCCCGAGATGGTTCCCATTAAGGCCTCCGAGTTCGTCGAGCAGCAGCTGTGCCTGGCCGCAGGTTTGCTTGAACTCGGCGTCGAGAAGGGCGACACCGTCGCCATCTACTCCCCCAATTCCGCGCGCTACGCCATCGAGCTCTTCGCCATCCTCGCCATAGGCGCCGTGTTCGTTCCGGTGTATCCCACCACGACTGAGGAAGAGGTGGACCTCCTGCTCCGTCATTCCGAGTCGCGGTTCGTGTTCGCCGGGGACCTCATGCAGTTCCAGAAGGCCTTCTCCATCCTGAACAAAGTGAAGTCTCCGCTCAAGAAACTCATCGTGAACTATCACGTCGACACGGGCAATCCCGGCGTCATCTCGTACGACGAGCTCATCAGGCTCGGCCGCCGCTCCGGCAGGTTTCCCGAGGCGGCCCGCATGCTGCGAAGCGTCACAACCGACGACCTGGCCGCCCTCATCTACACCCCCGGCACGACCGGAATACCGAAGGGCGCGCTCCTCACTCACGGCAATTTCCTGGCGCAGCGCAGGCTCCTCGAGCTCTTCAGGGTCACCGATAAGGACGTGCGGCTGGCCCACCTGCCTTTCAGCCACGTCTTCGGGCTTTCGGCGGACCTTTTCTCCGCCGTGGTTACCGGTTCGCTCCTGTGCATCATGAAGAGCTTCGAGACCGAGGAGGTCCTGGAGTACATCCGCGAGGTGCGGCCCACCATTATCTGTTCGGTGCCGCGCATGTACGAGAAGATCTGCGTTAACGTCATTCAGGGGCTTCAGCAGTACGGCTGGATGCGGCGCTCGCTCGCGACGCTTGCGATGAAGGTCGGGCGCGGCCACTACATCGCCCGCACATCGGGGCGAAGGGCGCCGCTGGCGATCGGCCTGGCGAAGAAGCTCCTCTACCCGCAGCTCAGGCGCATCCGCTCCTCGCTCGGTATGGGCCGCATGCGCATCCTCGTCTCGGGCGGCGGTCCACTCCCGCTTGAGATCGCCTATTTCTTCGGGGGCATCGGCCTTCCCGTCACCGAGGGTTACGGCCTCACCGAAACCGCACCCATTATCAACGTCAACAGGCTCGAACTTAACAAGCCCGGCACCGTAGGCCCCCCGCTGGACGGTGTGATCGAGAAGATCAGCGACGAGGGCGAAATACTCGTCAAGGGACCGACGGTTTTCAAAGGATACTACAAGAGCGACGAGGAGAACGAGATCGCTTTTACTCCCGACGGGTTCTTCCGAACGGGCGACATCGGCATTTTCGACGAGGACGGCTATCTGCGCATCACCGGCCGCATCAAAGACCTGCTCATCACCTCCTCCGGGAAAAACGTGGCGCCGCTGTACATCGAGAAAAAATTCGAAAACGAGCCCTACATCAACTACATCTGCGTGGTCGGCGACCGGCGGAAATACCTGACCGCCCTGGTCGTGCCCGATTTCGCACGCCTTCGGGCCTACGCACGCGAACGCAACATCAAGTTCCAGGGAGACGAAGACCTGGTCGCCCATCCCGAGGTTCTCGCCTTTTACAAGGAGCGCGTCGGCCTGGTCAACGAGACGCTTGCCCGATACGAGCAGATCAAGAAATTCACCCTGCTTCCCAACGATTTCTCGGTGAACGGTGGGGAGCTCTCCCCCACATTCAAGTTCCGCCGCCACCATGTCCACGAGAAATACCGGGACCTCATCGACACCATGTACCCGTCGAGCGACTCGATCCCCGACGAGCTGTAATCCGGGAGCATTTCCATATTGACAAATTCCCGCCCGCGTGGCAGGCTCTCCATGTGACATAAACCTGTTCCTCGCGCGCGCCCGGCCATGAACATCGAACAGCTCATCGATTACCTTAAATCGCACGAACCATTCACCGCGCAGGTCCGCTCGTGGATACGGCACGATCCCGTTGTGGCCTCGTACCGTCCCTTTCCGGAATATCTCGACGGCCGGCTGGTCGACATCTACCGCGCCCGGGGCATCGAACAGCTCTACTCCCACCAGCGCGAGGCCTGCGACGCGGTGCATCGCGGCGAGGACGTCGTCGTCGTCACGCCCACGGCGTCCGGCAAGACCCTCTGCTACAACCTCCCGGTGCTCGACTCGATGGTACGTGATCCCGACCAGCGCGCCCTGTATCTTTTCCCCACCAAGGCGCTCTCCCAGGACCAGCTCTCGGAGCTCCACGGGGTCATCTCCGAAACGGGACTCAATATTAAGACCTTCACCTTCGACGGCGACACGCCCACCTCGGCGCGGAAAGCCATCCGCGCGGCCGGAAACATCGTCATCACCAATCCCGACATGCTGCACTCGGGGATACTCCCGCACCACTCCATCTGGGTCAAGCTCTTCGAAAACCTCCGCTACGTGGTCATCGACGAGATCCACTCCTACCGAGGCGTCTTCGGAAGTCACCTGGCGAACCTCATGCGCCGCCTCCAGCGCATCTGCCGCTTTTACGGCTCGAATCCGCGGTTCATCTGCTGTTCGGCCACCATCGCCAATCCGCGCGAGCACGCCGAGGCGCTCATCGAACGCAGGTTCCGGCTCATCGACAAAAGCGGGGCCCCGCGCGGCGAGCGGCACTACGTGCTCTACAACCCGCCGGTGGTCAACCGGGAGCTCGGCATACGCGCCTCGGCGGTCAAGGAGGCCGCGAAGGTCGGCGCCCTCTTTCTCGGGAACAGGGTCTCCACCATCATCTTCGCGCGCAGCCGCCTGCGGACCGAGATCATCTCGACCTATCTCAGGGAACGGTGCGCGCCGATAAAGAACAAGATCGCGGCCTACCGCGGCGGATACCTCCCCAACGAGCGGCGCGCCATCGAGCGCGGCCTGCGCGAGGGTAAGCTCATCGGCGTCGTTTCGACCAACGCGCTCGAGCTCGGCATCGACATCGGCATGCTCGACGCGGCCATCACCGTTGGCTATCCGGGGTCGATCTCCTCACTCTACCAGCAGCTCGGCCGCGCCGGGCGCC
>JAGODA010000178.1 GCA_017998475.1 Spirochaetota bacterium
CCAGTTTGCGCGCAACGTCCCGCCACGCCTCCAGCTTCTGCGTGTGAAACTGTGCCTTCCTGCTGGCCTCAAGCTGGCGTATCATCTTGTTGAACGAATCGAACAGAAGCGCGAGCTCGTCCGGCGATTCGCGCTCAAGATGCACCGTGAAATCGCCCGACGCCACCCTCCCCGCCGCAGCCTCGAGTTCGAAGACCGGCCTGGTGATGTTCGCCGAAAGAAAAAGGCTCACCAGCACCGATACGACCACAATGAGGAACGCTATGAGCAGGAGGATTATCCCCACCCCTGTCTGGAAATAGGGTTTGAGATACTCCTTCTGCCGGTAGGTCCCCAGGGATTCCTCGAAAAGCGCGCTTCGCTCGTACAGGCTCGCCGGTATAATCCTGAAAACCGCCACAAGGTAATTACCCGGAGAGAAGGTCCCCAGGGCGAGCGTTTCCTCTCCTATCGAAATGGTGTAGACCGCCGTTCCCCTGCGCGGATTCACCACGTCCAGAAATTTCGCGATTCCCGCCGCATACGAGGCTTTCGGCAGCGGGTCGATCGCGACGGGGACCGCGCCGGCGCCGGGAATAAAAAAGGCGACGCCGTACCCTCGCGAGGCGAGGAGCGACGCCATGGTGTCCCGGCCGAAGGGCGTTGCCGGCGACATGATGCCCCGGTGCATTGCAAAATCGAGTGAAGAGAGCTCGCGCTCCACGCCCTCGTATTCCTCGGCTATTTTTCCGCGGGCCATCCGCACGGACTCCTCGAGGGCCTGCGATGTCTTCTCGGCTATGAGCTCGCTTATGGTATGGCCGATGATATTGTTTGACACCAGTATGATCGGCAGGGACGGCAATATGGCGACGAACACGAAGGCAAGCGCGATTTTAAACCGTATGCTGAAAAAGGCCTCGGAGCGCCCCGAGGAGAGCTTCCGACGGAAGGAGATGATGATGAAGTACACCGCGGCCACGACCGGGACCATCAGCATCGAGTAAAAGAAAAAGCTCCTTGCGGCCTCTCCCTGCGTGTCCACAGAGGGGAAAAGCCCCAGGACGAGCACCGCCGAGAACGCGAATATTCCGATCAGAAAGACCACATCGTGCGCGCGCAGCCTTTCATAGACGATTTCGCGGATCCTCCTCAGGTTACGTGTGGCGGAAGAATGCATTCGCTCCATCGCTCACCGTTACCGGCCGCGTCAGTACCCCACCGGCGGCCCGTTCACCCATCCCGTATCGAAATCCCAGAAACCAACAAGATATTTGAATATCAGGTTCATCGGAAAATACAGTTCGACCGATTTGAGCTCGACTTTCGCGCGCATGGCATAGGACTCCCCCCCTCTGAGGGCGAGCCCCGGAAGTTCGTAATCCCTGAGGGAGAAGAAATAATCGAGCATCGCGCTTTCGCTCTGGAACACGATGCTCTTTTTGCCCTCCATCACCTGGAACGCCTTGCCCCAGAAGTCGAATTTCACCTTCCGCGTGATCGTTTTAGAGTACACGGTTTTGTTCCCGGCGAGGAATCCTCCGGCGGCGCGGCGTATCTGGATCTCGTAGATTATCCTTATCTCCATCCCGCGCTTCATGGCCTCTATGACATCATGGCGCTGGTACGAAACCACCGACAGGTTGACCTGCGCTCCGTCACCGATCATGTGCACCGGGCCGAAACTCAGATTGGCGGCGAAAATCCCCACCGGGGAGAACGCGGCGAGGAAGGCGGCAACGCGCAGTATGTTCGCTATTGTTTTCATTAAAACTGCAGGGGTCTCGTAACCGCCACGTTCACTCCATCCCGACTGACGTCAAGTGAAAACCGCGCCTTGTTCTGCGACTTCCAGTACGGGAAATACACCTCGCGGTTGTACCGCTCGGCCGAATACACCGCGTCCACGACACAGTACACCTTGAGGAAGAGCACGGAGAAGACATACCCGATGATAATCGTCTGGTCCCTGTTTTTCATGTCCTGCCATCGCACCACCTCGTTGCCGGAGGAGGAATACTTGTCGGAGTAATAAAACGCCCCGTAGATCAGAAGCCCTTTCTGCACGAGATCCGCGAGCAGAAAAAGCGATCCCGCGCCGTAATCCTGCGTGTAGAACTGTCCCAGGCCGGGCCATACCCATGAAAGCACACCCGCGATGAAGGGGTCCTTCCTGTCAGGCTCGTCGACGAAGAAACCGCCGTCCTCGACCGCGGCGACGTCCTTCCGCCCGGCCTCCCCGCGCTCCGCCGCATACGACGCGGCCGAGGATGCGATGATAAATACGAGAACGGCCGCGCTCACCGCGGCACGGACACGTCTACAGCCTTTTTCGTATTCCAATGGAAACCCCTTTCCCCTTTTCATAATCGAAATTAATCTCCGGGTACTTCTCCCTCATCTGCTGCCTTCTCCTGTCCAGGCTCCGGTTGTAATCGCGCGCCGACACAACCGCGTCCGAAACGTTGTACAGGTGCAGCAGTCCCGCGGTCGCCATCAGGCCGATGAACACGTTCCGCCTGGAGGTCTCGACCACGCCCAGATCGGTTCTCCTGGCGTCAACCTTCAGGCTGAGGCCCGAACTACCACCGGCCGAGAAATCGAAATTCATGAAATAGAAGAGCGCGCCGATAACGATCGAATATTCGGTGACGAGAAAGACCGTACCTTTTACGTACTGCCCCGAGTAATACTGACCCAGGCCGGGGACATACCAGGAAAGCATGCCGGCGAAGATCGGGTCGCGCTTCTTCATGAAGAAGACGTTGTTGTAATCGAGCTCATCATAGAACCCGCTTTTCTGCTCGGCCGCCCTTGCGGGGGGCTTCTGCGGAAATCTCGCCTGGGCGGGCGCCGCCTCCGCCGTCCAGATGACGAGAATCGCCGCGGCAAGCGCGATCGCCGCGATTTTGAGAGGCGGAATAACGCACGGGGACCGAAAAATCGTTATGCGATATTTCAATAGATTTTCCTTTTCCATCGCTCTAATTCTTGAAATCGTTTTCGATAAGGGAAACGAGCTTCGCGACGGCGCTCTCCTCATCTTCCCCGCGGGCGCGCACGATGAGTCGCGATCCCGAGGTAATGGCAAGGCCCAGCACCGACATTATGGATTTACCGTTCGCCTCGACATTGTCTTTGATGAGGAAAACCTCGCATGGATATTTCATCGCCTCGCGCACGAACATCATGGCGGGGCGGGCATGAACGCCCGCGTCGCTTCTCACCAGAACCTCACGTTCAGTCATTGGAACGTTCGCCCTCCATCCTCATCCAGTTTTGAATCCTGCTGTCGAGCTCGCGCGCGGAAAAAACGCCCATCTTTTTCAGCCGCTGGTTGAGCGCGGCCGTCTCAATGATGATCGGTATGTTCCTTCCGGGCCTCACCGGTACCGTTATGAACGGAACGTCCAGATCCAGTATCGTATACCGCTTTTCGTCTATGCCGAGGCGGTCGTATTCCCCGCCCTCAGTCCATTCCTCGAGGAGAACGACCATCTCGATACGCTTCCTGTTACGGATCGATCGTATTCCGAAGATATCGCGCACGTTGATAATGCCGAGACCGCGTATCTCCATGTGGTGACGTATCATCTCCGAGCCGCTGCCCATAAGCAGCGACTCGTCTATCTTCCTGATCTCGACCATGTCATCGGCGACCAGCCGGTGGCCGCGCTCGATGAGCTCGAGGGCCGTCTCGCTCTTTCCCACCCCGCTCTTGCCCATGAGCAGCACGCCGATCCCGAACACGTCGACCAGCGTGCCGTGCATCACCACCAGCGGCGAGAAAAACTCCTCGACCACGTGCGTCAGGAGGCTTATGAATCTCGTCGTCCGGTGCCTGGTCACGAAGGTCGGTACCCGGTAACGGTTGGCGAACTCGACGAACATCTCGTCGGGAAGCTCGTTATGGGTAAAGACGCAGCACAAAACGTCGAAAGAAAAGAACTTTTCAAAAACCTCCCGCTTCTGTTCGATCGAAAGCCGGCGCATGAAGGCGGTCTCGCCCAGCCCGAAAATCTGTATACGGTCATAGGCGAAAAAATCGAAAAAGCCGGCCAGTCCCAGACCCGGCCGGTTTATATCGCCGACGGTAATCTCTTTCCCCAGCCCGTCTTTGCCCGCGACCAGCTCCATCTGCAGGTCGATCTTGCTGTCGGCGTCGCGCAGGTCCCGGACGTATATCTTTTTAGCGTGCATTTTCCGGCCGTATCCTCAGAACGCGGGCACCATCACCTCGAATCTCCGGCCTTTTTTATACACCACGTTAAGGGATTTGGTCTCGATGTTGAAAAACGGCAGGAACTCGCGCCCGCCGGACGAAAGCTTCTGCAGCGCGTCCGTAAGCGATATTTTCTCTATGTCCGTGCAGCAGTCTTTCGGCCTGAACTTCACCTTGGGCTTGGCGGGCGAATCGCTCTGGACATCGAGATCGCACTCGATGAAGCTCTTCGGATCGAAGCGGGCCTCCTGAATCTGAGCGAACGGGACCTCCACCATCTTGAATCCATCGTCGCTTCTATAGATCACCGCATAATTCTTGTTGGCGTAGTCGAGGTCGGTTTTGATGTCGGCAACCCCCTTCTTGAAAAGTATGAACTCCCTGTTCTCGAGCTTCATTTCGAGAAAGGCCTCGACCTCCGTTTTCGGCTTGTTGCTCACCTGGTACAGGTGCAGGTCCACACCCTGGTTTTCAAGGTCGATTTTTTCGACCATTTCATGGGATACGGCCTTGTGGTCGCTCTGCCGGTCCTTGTACCTCGATATCTGCTTCTCCATCTTGTCGATGATCAGGTCTATCGACGAGTACATGTCCCCGGCCTTCTGGATGGCGTAAAACTGGACACCGTCACCGTTCACCAGTATATCGACGATATGGTCCAGCTTCTGAACGTTCATGACCACGAGCACCTCCATGAGCTGGTTGAAATATTTCTCGATTTTTTTGATCCGTTTCTCGGCATAATCGCGCACGTCCGAAGTGACCTCGAAATTTCTCCCGGTAATCGTAATGTTCATGCTTTTCCCTCGCTCCTGAGCATATTGAGTTTCTTGCGTTTATTCGAAGGGGGTATGCGCAGAATCCCCCTGTATTTCGCGATGGTCCGCCGCGCCAGCCGGATGCCCCTTTTCCCGAGCAGCGCGAGTATCTCGTCGTCGTTGAGCGGACTCGATGCGTCCTCGCCCGCGATGATCTCTTTCACCAGGTTCATGATCATATCGGACGAATAATCGTCCGGATCGCCCGGGCGGAGCTTTGACGCGAAAAAGTATTTCAGCTCGAACACGCCCCATGGCGTCTGGACGAACTTGTTGCTGGTGGCCCTGCTTACCGTCGACTCGTGGAGCCCGAGCTCGTCGGCCACCTCCGTGTGGGTGAGCGGCCGCAGGTTTCCCGGCCCCCTGAGAAGAAATTCCGACTGTCGCTGCATGACCACCGCCACCACCCGAGCAATGGTGTCGCGGCGGCTCGAAATGCTCCTTAAAAGGGAACGGGCGGACTGAACCCTGTCCTTGATAAACTCCCTGAGGTTTTTATCAATGTTTTTTTTCTTCATCATGTCCACATAATAGCGGTTGATGCGGACGGGCGGGACGTAATCGTCGCTCACGGTGATGAGGATTTCGCCGTCCACGCACCTGACCTCCGCGTCGGGAACGATGTAACGGACGTCCTTCGCCGCGAACTGCCTGCCGGGGAACGGCGTAAGCGTATGGATGAGCCTGGTTTTTTCGACGATCCCGTCGCTCGTTATCGAAAGGGCGCGCGCGATTCTGTCGTAGTCAAGCCTTTCAAGCTCGGTGAAATGATCGCGCAGGATGGCATGAAGCGGGAGGTCGTCCGGATACCGGGATTCCGCCTGGAAGAGAAGGCTTTCCTTCATCGACGAGGCGGCGCAACCCGGCGGATCGAAGGATCCTATGGTGCGGATCGCCGCGCGCACGGTGTCGGCGTCAAGTCCCTGGCTCTCCGCGATCTCGTCCACGCCCGCCGCCAGAAGGCCGCGTTCGTCAATCGAGGTGATGATGGCCTCGAACAGGGCCATCTCACCGTCGTCGCGGGCGACCATGCGCGCCTGCGCCAGCAGGTGCTCCTTCAGCGTCTCCTCCTGGGCGACGGCGTTTTCTATGTACGAGCGCGCGCGGTCTTCGTCGCCATGCCCGGGCAGGTATCCACTGTCGCTCGCGTCCTCGTAGTTCAGGTTCTTCTCTTCGCGCCGGGCGAAAATCGACTCTTCACCGGAGAGCTCCCTGGTGACTCCCTCCGCCGCACCGTCGCCGTTTGCGGCCGGGGGCACCGCGGTGGAGTACTCCTCCTCGAGGACCGGGTTTTCGAGCAGTTCTTTCGCGACCGCCTCGACCAGCTCGATGGAGGAAAGCTGGAGAAGCTCGATGGATTGCAACTGCGACTGGGTGAGCGCCAGGCGCTGTGTCTGCTGCAAGCCGATTTTAATCGAAACCGCCATATGCTCCGTGAACAGTATCTCTCATGATCCGGCGGGACACATGCCCCGTATAATCAATACTATTCCGGCGGACGTGGCAAGGCAATAATTATTTCCCGAAAACCGCCGCGTGGCGGCGGCAGGAACACCGGATGAGGCCGGCCGGCGGGCGACGGGGATGATGAGGCCCCTCCCCG
>JAGODA010000179.1 GCA_017998475.1 Spirochaetota bacterium
ACTTATTATACAGAACGGCGTTATCCTCGAAGGGCGGTGCAACATATCGAACGATTTGAAATCGTCCGCGAAGGACCTCATCGAAACGGAGTATGAGAAGAACAAGATTATCCCCGAGGAGTTCCTTGGCAAGGACTGATATCCGCCTGGGAATTACCCTGGGCGATCCCGCCGGCATAGGCCCCGAGGTGATGTTCGGGGCCGCCAATCTAATTGATGATTCTTCAATAATTCCCGTGATGATAGGCCGTGGCGAGGTGGTCGATCGCCGCTACCCGGATCTGGCGGCCGGCTACGCTCGCGTAAAAGCCGGGAGCGCGGTCGCGGAAGATTTCCACGCTGGTCGAAAATACCTGGCGGAGGTAGACGGGAACTGGAACGATCCGGTTCCCGGGAAGGGCAGCGTGGAGACCGGGCATGAGTCGAAGGCATATATCGACGCTGGAATAAGCCTGTGGAAACGGGGCCTGATCGACGCGCTGGTTACCGGTCCTGTCAGCAAGGGATTTATCGAAAAGACCGGCTGCGGTTTTACCGGGCATACGGAATATATCGCGGACGCGATCGGGGAGCGTGATCCGAAGATGATGATGTTCTCCCGTGAATACCGGGTACTCCTTCTTACCACCCATATGCCGATAGCCGAGGTTACTGCCTCGATAACCGTGGAACGGGTCCTGGAGGCGATACAGGCGGGATATGAGGCGGTGGCCTCCATCGATGAGCGCGCGCCCCGTATAGGAGTGGTCGGGCTCGATCCGCATTGCGGGGACGATGGCGCAATCGGTCGTTTCGATTCGGAGATAACCGCTGAGGCGGTCAAGCTGGCCCGTTCCCGGGGGATCGACGTCGAGGGGCCCGTGTCGGCGGATACGCTCTTCCTTCCCGACCGCTGGAGACGGTACGGCCTGATCATAGCCCACTATCACGATCAGGGATTGATACCATTTAAAATGCTCGCCTTCGAAACCGGTGTTAATATCACCATCGGCCTTTCAATGATTCGAACGTCGCCCGACCACGGTACGGCGTACGATATAGCGGGAAGGCGCATCGCTTCCTGCGGCAGCGCGCTCGAGGCGATGAAGGTGGCCGGCCTGCTGGCCGCCCGGAGACACTCCTAACGGCCACGCGCGGTTCCGGAACGGAATCCGGCCGCATTGAGCCGGATCAGGATTTCTCCGGCGATATTTTCCAGAAGCTGCTTCTCCTCCTCGCCCGAGGCCTCCGCGAACAGCACCCGCGTCGTACGCCCTGATTGAATGATCCTGATCAGGACCGCTACGTTCATGTTCTCCCCGTGGTTTTCCACCAGTGCCGATTCATCTCCGCTGTAACGGAACAGCTCTCTTCCTCTGGAATGACCGTACACGCATATCTCGAAGGATCTTCCAGCCGGTCCCTGGAGGCTCTGCAGGGACGGGTTCAGAAGGTTGTTCAAAGCGGCCGGGTCGATACCTACATCCCTCATGATGCGAATAATCCCGGAAGCGTTTACGGATGAATGGTCGGCGGGAGGCGGGGTGGCGCATGTGAGCGTACCGAGGATGAGTGCGGTGACCAGCAGGATGCCGGCGGTTCCGCTAAGCGAAGGACCGAAACCGGACCGCGCTTCGACCCGCGACTGGATCAGGTGCCGTATGGGTGCCGGCGTATATGATTTTTCGGGCATGCCTTATTCGGGATTTTATGACTTAATTGCGGTATGCTATCTACCGATAACGGTAATTGTAAAGTTTTTTAAAAAGAATCGGCTGATCCGGTCATGGAAAAAGCGCTCCTCGTAAAATCAATTTTCTTCTTTATCGCACTCTGGGGGCTCGCCACGGCGTTCCTGTGGTTTCGTCCGCGCATCGAGTTGTTCTGGAAGATCGTCGCCACGCTCATTTTCGGTTTTTATGTATGGTTTTTCTGGAAGGAGGTCAATTCGGGGTATGCCTCCTTCGCGGGAAACTGGTATCCGGTTACGATAGACTTTCTCAAGGAGCTGGTGGCGCTCGCGTTCGTGAACCTCTTCTTTTTCTGGCCTCTCGCTCTGGTCATCGTGTTCTACAAGGCCGACGAGATGGGTGCGGAGAGACTGCTGAAAATTATGTGTCTGCTCACGCTTGTGCTCTGGGTTATTTTCGTGGCGTACGTCTATTACGACAAGGGTATCGATAAATTTCTCTACGAAAACCTCAGAAAGATGATACCCGATGCCCGCTAGAATACCGGCCCTGCTCGTGGCTTCGGTCGTACTCGCGGGCGTGAGCGGAGCGTACGCGGGACCGAACTCGACCGAGTCGTACAGGACGGCTGAACGGATGGCGATCGCCGGAGATATCGACGCGGCCATCGGCGGATTCCGGAAAACACTTGAAATCAATCCCCATTACGCGCTCGCGCATTACGGTCTGGGGAAGGCATACCTTTACAGGGCGGGTATGCTTAAACAGGCCGTATATCATCTCGAAAAGGCCGTGGATCTCGATAAAGGTCTGGCGCGCGGCTATTTTTATCTCGGGATCGCGTACATGCTCTCCAGAAGGTATGGACAGTCACTTAACGCCTTCAGTGCGGCGTACGAACGGGATGGAAGCCTTGTGGAAGCGCTCTATAATATGGCCGTGGTTTACGATCTGATCCGCAAGAATACAATGGCCTTAAAATCATACGAACGATACCTGCTGGAGAAGAACAAACGGGATTCGGATATTCTATTCTGAGGCGAGAGGAGGAACGAACGGGACGGACGCGCGGCGCCCGTCCCGTGTGATGCATGTCTTATTTCTCTGCGACAGTTTCAATCGCAGTCTGCGGCGGGATGATGTCAACAAAAACCGAAAGGATAGTGCTGTTCGACATGTTACCCATCTTGTCGACCGCTCTGGCCTCAATGAGGTGGTCGCCGTTCGTGGTAAATGAGATCGGCTCCTTGTAGGCCATAAAATCACCCTTGCCGTCGACCCTGACCAGAATGGAGGCAACGCCGGATTCGTTGTCCTCGGCGGCAATGGCATATTTATAGTCCATGGAGGCGATCGCCTTGGTTTCCTTCTGGACGAGTTCCTTGTCGGGGGTGATGGTTACCTTGGGCGCAATGTTGTCGATAAACAGCTTGAGCGAGGCCTCCCTGAGTTCAACTTCCTTGCCGTCCGCGTCGTCTATCACCTTGAGCGCGAAGATCTCGGAAAGGTTCGCCACACGGTCAATCGATTTCACCTTCAGTTCAACTTCACCGTCGTTGATGATATTGAACGGCGCGACGTAATCGGCGTAATCGCGCCCGTTGAGGGAGAACTGGGTCAGCTCTACGCCCGAGAGGGCATCCTTCGCCACGACCGTAAAATTGACGGTCTTGGTGCTGTAAAGCCTGTCGCCGATTTTAAGGACCGGTTTCCCGGTAACCACGGCTATATCGGGAGCGGTGTTGTCAATCGTGATGCGGAACATCTTCTCGTCTTCCTTGTTGCCGAGCTTGTCGGTGCCGAAAAAGGTGATGATGTGTTTACCTTCGGTACCGATCACAAAAGGCTCCTGATAGACCGCGAGCGCGCCGTCGTCGATGCGGTACTCAATCTTGTCTGTCATCACATTGTCTTTGGTGGTCAGCTTGAAAAGGACCTTGGAGTTCGCATAGGTCGTAACTCCGTCATAGTAGGTCTTTGCCTGGAGGGCGCTGATCGCGGATGCCGCGGCAGCGTCCTTCGCCACGACCTCGTCACCGGCCATGTCCTCGGTCTTTTTCTCTTCGGTGGCGGCCGGCTGGTCCTGAGAGAAGGACAGCGTCGACACGAAAAGTGCGAAACTGAGGCAGAGAATCAATACAGTGAACCTTTTTAGCATAACGACCTCCGTTTTTATTGGTACGCGTTTATTAGATGCATGAAAGTACCCGGCTCTGAGGTCCGGTACCCGTCGATTAGTGCACGGTGATTGTTTGGCCTACCGGAACACGACGGCAACTCGAGGCCGCTCGTGTCGGGCCGGGTGATTACCGCCGCAGAATGAGCACCACAGACTAATCCACCGCATGGTATCCGGCATTTTTCCTGCTGTCAATAGATATTTATCGTCAGTGTGTAAAATTGAAATATTTCAGTAAAGTGTTCGCATCGGGATGAGTAGCCCGTTAGCGGGGAGAAGGGTCAGGCTCCGGGCTCTTTACGCGTCGAATGAATATGCATGAAATACAGGCTGAAGGCCGTGACGATAATGGTATGGTTTATCGATCCGTCTTCTATCATCGCCGGAACGCTCTTCCTGTCGATCAACTCCACCTCAATATCCTCCGCCGGGTCGAGGTCCTGCTCGTTCGTTTTCCGGCAGTCGGTTGCCAGAAAAAAGTGAATATAATTATTGAGTATAGCGGGATTTGCGGAGAGACGCTTGAGCGGGATGATGTGCCCCGCCGTGTATCCCGTCTCCTCCTTGAGCTCTCGCCGGGCCGCGGCCAGAGGTTCCTCGCCTGGGTTTATCAACCCCGCGGGAGTTTCGAGTGTGAACTCATCGGTACCCAGCCGGTGCTGGCGCACCATGATAAAGCGGTCATCCTCCGAGAGGGCCACGACGTTGATCCAGTCCGGGGAGTTGAGAAGATAAAAAGGATGTTCGATCCGTTTCCCCGGATGAAAACACCTCAGCCTCTGGATGGAAAACACGCCGGTGGATACCACGTTGCCGCGTTCGATAATGTCCCATTTGTTCATTTGGCCTCCACACGCGAAGACGGTATGAGTAAACGGTCCGGAGGTACCTGTGATGTCATCCGGCTATCAGTCGATAGACTCCGAAATAGATCAAGATAACCGCCAGCACAAGCGGAGAGACGTATTTGATCGTGACTGCCCATGCTCTTTCAAGAAGGACGTTCCGTGTGTCGATATCGAGTTCGTGCATGGTGCGGTCGAGACCGTATTTCCAGCCGAGACAGAGCGCGATAAACATGCCGCCTATGGGAAGCATATAGAATGTGGTTAACTTGTCCATGAAATCGAAATAGGTATTACCGAAAAACGGCCTGAAGTCGGCGAGCACGCCGAAGGAAAGGGCGGCGGGAATGCCCAGTATGAAGATCGCCGTACCGAATATAAGGACAGCCTTTCTGCGGCTCCATCCTTTTTCGTCGGTTACATAGGCCACGACAACCTCAACCAGTGAAATGGCCGAGGTGAGCGCCGCGATAAAAAGGAGGATGAAAAAAAGCGTGGCGAATACCGCGCCGTAGCTCATCCTGGAAAATACGACAGGGAGTATGTTGAAAGTAAGCCCGGGACCTTTCTCGGGCGTCATACCGACGGCGAAAAGCGCGGGAAATATCGCCAGTCCGGAAAGAAGCGCGGCGAGCGTGTCGAAAGCGACGATCTGAAGTGAAGAGCCGAGCACCTTTTCGTTGCGCGAGAGGTAACTGCCGTAGGTGATCATGGCCCCCATTCCCAGGCTCAGGCTGAAAAAGCACTGCCCCATGGCCTCGATAACGGTTTTAAACTCGATTTTTGAGAAATCGGGATTGAGATAAAAAGAAAGACCGTCGAGAGCTCCGTCCATGCTGAGGCCCTTGACGATAAGGACCAGGAGGATCACGAATAGCAGGGGCAGCAGCACCTTGTTCCATCTTTCGATGCCGTTTTTTATCCCGCGTATAACGATAAACATGGTGGCGGAAATGAACAGGAAATGGTATCCGATCGCCTCCGCGGGACTGCTTACAAAATTTTCGAACACCGCTTCCGCCGTGGACATGTCTCGAATGGAGCTGATGGCGCCCGAAGCGCTTTTAACGATATAACCGAGGGTCCAGCCTCCGACGACGCTGTAGAATGTCATGATGCAGAAACCGGACAGCACCCCCAGGTATCCGACGAATTCCCAGCGGCTTCCCGCGCCGATTATCTTGAACGCGCCCACGGGGTCCTTCTCCGTGTGGCGCCCGATCACGATTTCGGCGATCATGATCGGAAGACCCACTATCAGAATGCAGATGAGATAAACGAGAACGAATGCGCCGCCGCCGTTCGCGCCGGCAAGATAGGGGAACTTCCAGATATTCCCGAGGCCGATCGATGACCCGATTGCGGCGAGAATGAATCCGATTTTCGAGCTCCAGTGTTCCCGCTTGCCTGTTTCATTCATTGTATTCTTCCCATATGCTCAAAATTATACGGCACGAACACATTCGTTTTGATGCCGTTGACGGGCGGCGTGGATTACCCGGCGTGCTGAAAGATCATCCTGTAGACACCGAAATAGAGAATGATTGTCACAAGGATGAACGGCGATATGTAGCGGATGGAAAAGGCCCATATCTTTCTGAGTGCGGAAAGGCGCGTGTCTGCGTCGAGTTCGTGCATCGCGTTGTTCAGTCCGTATTTCCACCCCAGACACAGAGCGATCAGCAGGCCCCCGATCGGCAGCATGTATGTCGTCGTGAGCCTGTCCATGAAGTCGAAGTATGTCGTCCCGAAGAATACCCGGAAATCCTTAAGCGCGCCGAAGGAAAGCGCCGAAGGTATGCCGAGCAAAAATATCAGAGAGCCGAAGACGAGGACGGCTTTCTTCCTGCCCCATCCTTTTT
>JAGODA010000180.1 GCA_017998475.1 Spirochaetota bacterium
GACACGCCCGAGCGTACCCAAGGATGGCCCGAAGCGCCAGGCTACGTCTGAAAGGCCGGCCATAGCGCCTGCAAAGAAACAGGCGAAAATTGAGGATGCTAATTCTTCCGGAGTCAACGAGATTGTAATCAATGAAGACGATGATATAGATATTGACTATTATTCGCTTGAAGAGCTCGAGGGAACGGCTGTTGTCGACATGCCTGAAGCGGAATTCGGTCCGGAGAAAGTGGTACGGACTGAAGAAGAGCCCGTAGATGGATTCCATGGTGATATTGGAGCAGTCCAGGTTGAGGATAAATCCGAGATCCATGTTGAAAAAGACATCCTTACCTTCGAGATTCCCGATGACGTAATGGAGAAGACGGCCGAGGAGCTCGAGCTGGGGGAGTGGGAGGCAATCGACCTCGGCGAAGCCGAAAAAATCGCCAATGAAGATATACTGTTCCTGAGGGAAGAAGATCTGATCGAAGAACTCGAGGAATTCGATCTCATACCGGTTAAAACCGAAACCGCAGCGGTCACCACGACTTCGCGCAGCAGCAAAAAGCAGGAGCGCCGTACCGGTGAGCCGCTAAAAAAGAGTGAAGCTGAAGCACTGTTGCGCGAGGCCGCCGTCAGAGAAAACCACACGTCGGATGTAGAAAAACGAACCGTTTCGACCATCGACGAGGTGGCTGGGTCGGATGTGGTCGAGGCAGTGCTTGAGGTCGAGACGGCGGGTGTCGCGGAAAACGATGCCGGGACCGAAATCCAGCGCACGATAGAGACTTTGGAGCCCGTGCCGGTTGGTCCTCCACTGACAGTTGAGCCAGTGGCGCCGGAACCATTCGAAGAGATTTTGGCCGAGCCGTTCCCGGAACAGAAGACTGCTGAAAGCGAGATTCGCCCTATAGATATTGATGAAGACGGCGAAGTCATAATACTTGGACTCGAAAAAACCTCCATCAGGGAGGATGTCATTCCGCGCACCGGTCCGGAGAGTCCCGCCGGGCACACGCCTCCATCGCGGCAGGAACCAGCACCGCCGCGTCCGTCGTTGACGATTGTCCGCGAACGTATCCCTGACGAGCTGATCCGCATCGAGCCGGCGGGAGGGGGGGCCATATTCATCGACGATGAGCTTGTGGATAAAAAAATTGACGAGAAGACCACAATCTTCGAGGTCACCGATCTTGAAAGGATCACATCGGAGATCGTTGAGATCATCGAGGGTGAGGCCAAGCTGCTCTCCGAGGCAGACATAGCGGACGACCGCGACAGGATCGCGAGTGTGATGAAAGGTCAGACCCCCGCCTTCGAGGACCTGCTGATCGACATGGAGGGTGAATATTCTTTCAAGGATGAGGAGCTGGACATAATCGATAATGCCTTTGCCGCGGAGGATTACGGCAGGTATATCGGGGCGATAGATGACCTGGCCGGAGGAAGTTCCGAAAAAGGGGCTTCCGCCGCGGTAGAACTTCTCGGTCTCGACACGGGTGAACTGGGCTCAATCGAGCAGAGCAGCTTTCTGAAGGAATATGAGAAGATAGACATCGACGGTCTTCTCGCGTCGGCCCAGGCCGGGATGGATCAGCCCGCCTCCGATCTGGATATCCTGAAGAGATGTACCTATATCGTCGCGAAAAAGGGAAGCATCTTCGAGGAAGAACGCAGGAGCATTGAAGAAGATATTTCCTCCGGAACGGCGCTCGTGTTTGAAGAATCGGTGGATGAAATACGCGCGAGGCTGGATGCCATACGGGGGAAGCGCTGTATTTCCCCTGAAGAGGGGATCCCGGACATCAGCGACAGCGTGATTATCCTGGACGGCGGCAGGGACATCGAACGATTCGTGGAATCGATGCCCGAGGGGAAGAGAGACGTTATGCGGAAACTTCTGAGGTACCTGGACGGCCTGTTCGAAAAACTGCCGGAGGACGTAATTAAGAATTTCGCCAGGTCGGAATACTTCGATCTGTATTCGAAAGTCATGAACGATCTCGGTGTTTGACATGGGACTCCTGGAAAAGGCGCTTCAGTATAAAAAGGAAATGAACAGCAAGGGGCAGGATACCCTGATAGATCGTATTCAGGGGCCGGCCGAAACCGGATTTCCGGAGGACGAGTCCGATACCAGATTCGCTCGAGAGGCCGCGGAGCCCGGCTCGCGGATTGAACCCGATATTCTGGAGCTCAAGGAGAACGATCTCTTCGAGTTGCCATCAGACCGAGAGGAGCGGGGCGTACGCGAGAAGTCCGGGGAACCGGAGGAACCCGAAAAGGCGGTGGCCGACGCGGCTTCTGACGATTTCAACCTTGACGAAGAACCGGCTTCAGGAGTTTCTGCCCGCGCCATGGAGAGAAGAGAGGCTTCGCCCGATCCCCTGGGGCCCGACGACCTGCCCCCTCCGCTCAAAGGAGAAAGCGCTGAACGGCCGGATGCCACTCCGATGGAGCCGCCTCCCGTCAAAGTGGTGGGGGAGTCAGCGTCGGAGATGGAGGTTTTCGAGGGATACGAGGAAGAGCCTTTCATAGACATGGAGAGAGACGGGGTGCTCCCAACCCGGGAAGATCGGTCCGCAAAAGGAATGCGCATTCTCGAAGAGATTGCGGATCGTGTCGAGAGTTCCTCCCGGAGGGGGAAACGCTTCCATGATTTCATGGTGCTGTACGAAATCGGAAAGGAAATTGTGAAGGCCGAAACGCGGACCGATCTGTACGATGTGGTGTTATTTTCGATCATGGGACAGATCGGGGTGTCCTCATCCTCCATACTGATCCCTGATCCTTCAGATTCCAGACGCTGGCTGATCGCGGATTCCAGGGGAATTTCCATAAAAAATCCGACCATGCTTTTCGATACCTCCGCGGGAATACTGGGTACCATATTCAAACGTCGCGAGATCATCGATCTCGACGCCTATAAAAACTCCGCGGAGCATGCCGACGAATACTTCAAGCTCGTATCTATAGACGCGCGACTTGTTTCTCCGCTGTCGTACGATAAGAACATTTACGGCGCCGTGGTTCTCGGTGAGAAGATCACCATAGGGGATTATACGGATGCGGAGAAGGATTTTATTCTTTCCATCAGTGAGATTGCGGCGGTGGCTCTCGCACGAATAAATGCGATCGAATCAAACGCCGACGAGGCGCGGAGATACCGCTCGGAGGCAGACCTCTGGAAGAGGATCGACGATTTCCGAACGGAGTTGCTTTCTCACGCGGATCCGAGGTCCGCTGAGAATATGACAAAGGCGTTGATGCAGCAAGCCGGTGTTGAGGTTTATGCCGTTTTCCTCAAGAATGAAAAGGAGAAGGCATATATACCCCTTGTGGTTGACCCCGGGGATTCGCTCGGTATCGGCGCCTCAGCGTTCCGGATCGCGTTCGACCACCCTCTTGCCATAAAGCTTCGTGAGAGCAAAAGCCCTTTGCGCATAGAGGATATATCTCCCTTCGATTCAATACAGTCGGTATTCACCGAAGCCCAGCTGCGGAAAATGAATGTTTTTTATATTGATCCGTACTGCGTCGGACAGGATCTCAAAGGTTTTTTCGGGGCTTTCAGGCTTTCGGATACACTCGTGTCTGCGGATGTCGGCGGTTTTCTGGAGAAGCTTTCCCGGGTATTGGTGCCCGGTTTGCAGGAAATACTGGATGTGAGCGCCGCTGGAGGTAAGTTTGTCGATGCCGTCGAGCCTTCGATGCGGCGTGTCGTCGCGGCCTTTGAGCACGCGAAAAGCGTAGGGGTGCCCATGACCCTTGTTCATTTTTCCATCAAGAATTTTAAACGTTTCCATAATCTTTATGGGGCCGAGGAATCGCGAGAACTGTTATCTCGCTGCGAACAGGTTATCGTTTCACGCCTGTCGGATTCAGATTTTTCCGTTAGGTTCGATAGAAGCAAATTCATGCTGGTCCTGCCCGGAAAGAACAAGAAATTCGCGATTCCACTCGCGAACAGCATTCGAAACGAAATAACCCAGTTACTTAAAAAAAGAGAAATGCAGCTGATGCTCGTCTACCTGACGGCGGAGTTTCCCGAGGATGGTGACGACCTTCACACGCTTCTGGATAGTATCGAGTCGGTATAGCCTGCCGCCCGCTTTTCCAGGTGCTCAGCGGAAAAGAATTCCGGGATTTACGGCTGTACCTCCCTTTCTGACCTCGAAGTGCAGATGCGGTCCGGTTGTCCGCCCGGTGTTTCCCGAAAGGGCGATCGGATCGCGCATGTTGATGGTGTCACCCCTGTTCACGAGTATCTTGCTGAGGTGGCCGTAGTATGTGTAATAGTCGTGTGCGTGGCGCACAACGACCAGCAGTCCGTAGCCGCCCTGATAACCGGTAAATACCACTTCCCCGTCGCGTGCCGCGTGGACCTTCGATCCGCGGGGACAGGCGATGTCTATTCCCCGGTGAAACTGCAACCTGTCACTGAAAGGGTCCTTCCGGGTGCCGAATCCCGAGGTCGTAACCCCGATACGCAGGGGATGAATGAATCCGGTACCGAGAAACATGGAGCGTTCGATGTTGGACACGGTTGCGCAGGGAAGGAAAACATACCCTCCGCGCGCACCGGGCCCGCCGTTTACTTTCTCTATATAACGGGCCCCCACCTGGAAGGAGGAGGAGACGGAGGCGATCGTTTCCCCCTCTTTCAGGCGATAGATAATTCCCCTCATGTTCGGAATATAGATGTCCTTGCCCGTTTCGACCTGTCCGGGAGATGAAAGGTTATTGACCGTCATCAAGGTATCGATGTTCTGTGATGTCCGGGCAAGAATGGTCCAGAAAGAATCCCCGGGTTTGACTCTGTAGCGGTAGAAATCAAGTACGGGAAGAGTTTCGGGATCGCGGCCGCTTTTAATGACGGGAATTGACTGCCGTATATCGTCCCTCAGGGTCTTTATGGTCTCTCCGCCGAATTCAATTGAATTGATGGTCTTTATTCTTGCGGACGCCGGAAGGTCGAGTACCAGCAGCAGTATGAACTGGAGCAGAATGGCGAAGACCGGGCGCTTTGTGATGAAGAGTTGAAGCAACATGCTATTATTATATTCCCCGTGTGAATATGGCCCTGTATTTGATTATCGGAAAAAAGAATAGTTTTCGAGAGCAAATTACAATAAGACATAATCAGGATTATCGATCGACCCGGAAAAGCGGGTATCCGCGACGGCCGGGCTGACGGAAGGAATATTGTTGTTGAACGGTATGCGGGCGGATGTTATAAACGGGAAAGCGTCGCGAACACCTCATCCGTTAAACGAATCCGGGGCTGGCATGGACGAGAAAAAAGAGAAGGCCGTGAAGATAGTCAAGTCGATCAAATTGCTCGAAGGAGTACACAGGTCCACCTCCGACCCGAAGCAGCGCGCCAGGGTTAAAAAGGACCTTGAGAATCTGCGCAAATCCCTTCAGGAGATGTATCCCTCGGCGGTCATCAAGGAACTGGAAGACGCTATTCATTCTGAGACGATGGTGGCTCGTCACGCTCCCGCCGACCAGGCCAGGGCGGTTTCCGGCGCTCTGGCGGATGTGCAGTACGAGCGGATTTCCCCGTATCCGAGCGACGAGGAGATAAACAGGGCGGCGAGTATCATGAAACATTTCAGCGAACGGATATGGGGGGTGGTCTCCGATCAGCATACCCGGCTCGATTTCTCGAATTCGGCCACACGCGACGCTTTGTATCGGAAGCTCGAACAGTGCGGAAGATCTCTCGACCTTTTCGGCCAGACAATCGCCGATATAGCCCGGTCGAGGTCGCCGGAGTATATAAGCCAGCTCCAGATGATGCGCGTCAAGCAGGGGAGGGTGTTTCTCTTTGATCTTCATGATTTCTTCAAGGATTCCCGGACTTTCGTAACGGGGTTGCTTTCGGACGCGGAATTCGGCGGAACGATGGTCCTCAATTATGATGAGCTCATTTCATACGCGGAGTACGAGACTCACCACACCTTTGCCGGATATACCGTTTTAGAAGCCCTCAAGCGACTGAAGCAGTTTATCGACGAAGCGATGGAAGTGATCAACCTCCCCGAAATCAGGAAAATTGAGAAACCCCGTTGAACAAAAACATGTGGTGGGTGTAATTGCTGTTGACATTTTTTCAAACGGCCGTATTGTCAATTACCGGCGTGATGCCAGCATACCGGCCGCCCGGGCCGGTATAAACCGCTCGTATGGCGTTTGCCCTGCGATGTGAAGCGGGCTCTTAATAAATCTGAACGACAGGAAAGGGAATGCAATGGCTTTAACGAAGATCGGAGGGGATATCGCAAATAACCTTATCGGTGAGAACTCGTATTTTACCGGGAGGTTTCTGATAAACGGGTCACTCAGGGTGGACGGCAGGTTCGAGGGTAAGTACCTGCAGGCCGACCAGCTTTATATCGGCCCGACGGGAAAGGTCAAGACCAATATAAACGCGGTGTCGGTTATCGTGGAGGGGCTCATCATCGGCAATATAAACGCATCCAACCGCGTCCTCCTCATGCCCACCGCGAAGATATATGGTGACATCAAGAC
>JAGODA010000181.1 GCA_017998475.1 Spirochaetota bacterium
ACGGAGAACAGGGGCATGATGGATCCATCCGGCGTTACGGGGAAAGCGCGGATTCGAATCGGCGCCATCCCCGTAACGCCGGAAAACCGGACTATTTCTGTCCCTTGAACAGGAACTTGACCGGATGCTTCTTGAGCTCCTCGGATATTTCGTTCATGGTTTTCGCCGTCTGCCTGAAGGAGGTGAGAATCTCCAGAATGTCCTTCTGCGAATTCATAAGCAGGTCGTTGACCGTGGCCATGCTGCCGGAAAGATTTGTGAGCAACGCCCTCAGGTTGCTGCGGCTGTCGAGCGAAATGTCACGGATCACCCCCACCGTACCCTGCAGCGTGGCCAGCAGCGCGTGGACATCTTGAAGAATGGCCTCAAGGTTGACGTACTCGATCCCCTCGATGACCGAACCCGCGCGGACGAGCTCTCCCTTCTTTTCAGGGTTGCGTATATCGATCACGGGATCGCCTATTATGTTCTGGTTCTGGATGACGGCCGAGCAGTCCTCGTAGATGTCGATGTCGCGGCGGATACGGAGGACCGCCAGGAAGTGCAGCGCCGGCTTGAAGACCGGCTTGATGTCGATCACCCTCCCCACGGTATAGCCCTTGATCTTCACCAGGGTGCCTTCCTTTATCGAGGTGATGCTGTCGATCTTAAGATAGACGTCGATGGTGGAGCTCGCGAAGGAGTATCCGAGCTTCAGCACCACGAAAAGGAGCATGATGACCAGGGGGATGACGATGAACACACCGACCCTGAGCTCGTTTTTTTCCAGTTTCATAATCCGCCTCCGTTTATCGGACCCTCATGGGCCCGTCAATCGACGAACGCATGTACTGGTCGAGATAGTCGTTCCGCCGCTCGATAAAGTCCGCGCGGGAGCCCGAGAACACGATGTTTCCCTCGTACAGCATGATGAAACGGTCCGCCAAATCGACGAACCTCTCCGGTTCGTAGGTGACGATGATGACGGAGCGGTCATCGCGCGAGCACCAACGGCCGAGCGCCCGCAGGAACGGCTGGGAATTGAGCAGGCACTGGCCCTCCAGCGCGTGCTCGATGAGGAGCAGGTCCGGATCGAGCGCGACGGCCCGGCCGTACGCCGTTCGCAGCGTCTCCGACCCGCTGAGCGCCACCGGCCGGAGGCCCCTGCAGTGGCCGAGCCCCAGCTCGTTTATCAGCCGGTCGATGTGCGCGTCGATCTCCGTGGACGTCATCCTCGAGTGATACCTCAGCGGCAGGGCGATGTTTTCCTCGGCGGACATGTTGTTGATGAGCCCGTAACTCCTCTGAAGATAGCCGAGCTCCTTGCGATAGGTGTGCCGCTCGAAATAGTCGTAACTCTCGACCGAGCGCCCCTTGAAGAAGATATCGCCTTCGAATGAAATCACGGTCCCCGCAATCAGCGGGCAGACGACCTCCGCGCCGGAGCCCTCCGGGCCGAAGATGACGAGGTTCTCTCCCCTGGCCAGCGAGAAGGAGACGTCGCGGCACGTCGCCCCGGACCCGTCCGTAAAGCATATCGACTCGACCCTGAGAAGCTCCTCCCCTTGCATTGCCGCCACCTAAAAATAGAACAGCGCCGAGATGAACGCGTTTATCACGAACAGAATGACCAGCGTGCGAACGACCGCGCGCGAGACGAAAATGGGAATCTGAAAATCCGACTGCGGCATGAAGCCGTAGTAACAGCAGATGAGCGGGATGAGGATGCCGTAGATGACGCTCTTCAAAATGGTTATGGAGAGGTCGCTGAAACTGAAGGCGTCCATGAGGGTCTGTACGAACACGCCCGCGGGTATGTACACCGTGCTGAGCGAGATGAGGTACCCGCCGAAAAAGGCCGTGATGTCGAAGATGATGATGAGCGAGAATATGGCAAGTATCGACGCCAGTATGCGCGGGAAAACGATGTACAGCTTGGTGTCGATGCCCATGAGCTCGAGCGAGAGTATCTCCCTGTTCTGCTTCTGCGTGGCGATTTCCGCGGCGATCGCCGAGCCCGAGCGGCTTACCACAATCATGGCCGTCGCGAGCGGCCCCATCTCCCGCGCGATGATGATGACCAGGAGGTTCCCGATGAATCCCTCGATACCGAACTTCGGGAAGTTCTTGGTGGCCTGTATGATGGTGGTCGCCCCGAGGAGGAGCGCTATCGATATGATTATGGGGAGCGCGTCCACGCCGGTAAAGCGCGTCTGGTTCACGACGATGGAATAGATCGAACGGAAGCGCAGGTATTTAATCGAACGAAGGGACGTCACGATCGACCCGGTAAACCGGTAAAAATTTCTCATCCCCTCCCAGAAGGAGAGGATCTTCCGGACCGGGGCCCATGATATGCCTTCAATTTTGAGCATGGTCGCTTTTTTCTGTTGCTTTTTGCACGCGACGATTTTTCATAGTCATACCGCTTCCGGGCGGCGGGAAGCGGCCGGGCGCGATATACACTTATCGTCCACCGCCGCCGTAATTGCAACAAAAATCGAGGCGCGGAAACCGGCTCCGCACGGAGATCGCCATCACCCCATGAACAGAAGGAACCGCCAGATCCTCACCCTGCTGCTGTGCGCGCTCATGCTGCAGTGGCTTATCGTGATCAACGCCCCCGCGGTGGCCCTTCTTGCCGACAGCATACAGGGCTCGATCCTCGTCCTGTACCGCTCGGTGTTCCCGAAGAGCACATTCACCATAATCGGCACGGTCGAGCGCCGCGAGCACACGGCCGTGTACCGGAACCTTCCGCCTGGTTTTATCCATTGCGGACGGACCCTGCTCTTCCAGGCCCCCCGCGACATGCGCCTCAGGGAGATCGCCGATTCCGCGCTCCGGTTCACGCACTTCTTCAGGCGCTACCAGCTCGAGCGGACCATAAAGGAATACAACGGCTTCCGCTCCGACTCCGTGGGAAAGGGCACGGTGGTGTACATCCCGTACAGTATCGCGCCGAGAATCCCGGCGCACAGGCGTACGGCGAAACCGGCGATCATCGACAGCCGGGGCCTTTATTACACCGGAGGGGCCATCGCGAGCGAAAAGACGCTGAGCTCGCTCGAGCGCTTCCTTGAGGCCGGAATCAACACCGTGGTATTCGACGCGAAGGACATCACCGGCATCGTGAACTACCGCAGCCATGTCCCGGCGGCGATCGAGTACAACACGCACGCCAGGCGCTGTATCGACGATGTCGACAAGCTCATACGCCACCTCAAGGAAAAGGGCGTCTACGTGATCGGCAGGATCGCCGTGTTCCACGACCACGCCCTTTACCGCGCGAAGCCCGAATTCGCGATCCGCTCGAAGAGCTCCGGAAAGCCCTGGAGCGCCGGGGCCGAACTCTGGTGCGATCCCACGAACAAGCACGTGCAGGACTACAACATCGCGCTGGCCATAGAGCTCGCCGAAAAGGGCGTCGACGAGATCCAGTTCGATTACATACGCTTCCCGACCTCCGGAAACCTCGGAGACGCCGCGTTCGCGCATCACTTCGGGGCGATGTCGAAAGAGGCGACAATCACGAACTTTTTAAAAAGGGCTCACGCCGAACTCTCGCCGCGGCACGTCAACCTCTCGGTCGACATCTTCGGCGTGGTCGCCTGGGGAAAGGAAGTCGACATCCGCCGGACCGGCCAGCGCATCGAGCTGATGGCGAAGCACTGCGAGGTTATCTCGCCCATGCTCTACCCGTCGCACTTCAACGACGACTTCGACGGGTTCGCCAACCCCGGCGATCAGCCGTACTATTTCATAAACCGCGGATGCGCGCGCGTCAGGGCGCTCGCCCCCCAGACGACCGTTCGACCGTGGCTCCAGGCGTTCAGGTGGCGCACTAAATCGTATAACGACGATTATATCCTGGAGCAGGTGCGCGGCGCCGTGGAGGCCGGGGCGAAGGGGTACCTCTTCTGGAACGCCTCCAATTCGTACGATCCGGTGTACGCGGCGATGCGGAGGCTTGCCGACGATAAGCGTAAATACGCCGAAAAAGGACACGGACAGTGATTGTAAAGGACAGCGATTTTTACCGGGCGTACGTAGGGGTATGGGACGAGGGGGCGATAAAGGACGCTCCCTTCATCACGCTGGGGGTCGAGGCGATACTGACCGACTATTACGGGAACCTGCTCGACGCGCCCCCGCCCTTCCCCGTGGAAAAGGACGCGCTCACGCTCGACCTGGGCTGCGGGTGGAGCCGGGTGCTCAAGCCCGTGCTGGACCGCGGCGCGCGCGGCATCGGCCTGGACATCTCCCAGGCGATGCTCGAGCAGAGCAAAAAGCACCTTGAAAAAAACTCTCACCGGCCGGTGCTCCTGCGCGGCGACGGCACCATGCTTCCTTTCAAGGACAACAGCCTCGACATGGTCTATTCGCTCCTCGTACTCCAGCACCTTTCGAAAGCAAACGGGAGGCTCGTATTAAAAGAGGTACATCGCGTGCTGAAACCAGGCGGCGTCGCGTACATCCGCGTTCCCTCGCGCTTCGCGCCGGAGAACCTGCTCTTCGCATTTCTGCAGTTCATAAGCATCCACCTGTTCCGCTACAGGGACCCCATCCGCATGCGCTTCTATCGCCTCGGGGAAATCAGAAAGCTCTGCCGCGGGCTCTTTTCGCGGTGCGAAATAACGTCCCACGAGTTCCGGCCGCCGTGGAACATCCACACCAGATGGACCTGGCACTATATCCTGGTTCCCAGGCGCTTTCACGCCCCGCTCCGGCGCCTCTCAGACCGGATCGAGGCGAAGGCGAACGGACGCATCCCCTTTTTAAAACACTTCGGCGTGACGCTCATGGTGAAAGCGGTAAAATAAGCGTATTGACACGCCGCGCCATCCATGCTATGCGTATCGCTCCCGACGGCGTACAATTCGGACCACCGGCACTGAAATGAGAGACGGAACCAGAGGCGGCCAGGCCGCGGACGGCGTGAGCGTGGGCGGGCGCCTGGGCTACGGCGTCGCCGATTTCGGCATAAGCCTGGCCTTCAACCTGCCCGCGCTCTTCCTGTTGTACTTTTTTACCGACGTGTTTCTCATCTCCTCGGCCGCCGCCGGATTGATCCTCTTCTTCGCCAAGATCATCGACGCCTTCATCTCTCCCGCCATGGGCTACCTTTCGGACCACACCTCGACCCGCTGGGGCCGCAAGCGCCCCTACCTGGTGCTCGGCGCCGTCCCCGCGGCGATCAGCATGGCCCTGCTCTACGCCCCGCCGGCGATAGCCGGCGAATCCTGGCGCGTGGTCTACGCCATGACCGCCTTCACGCTCTTCTGCGTGTTCATGACCATGCTCAGTATTCCTTATACGGCGCTCACCGCCGACCTCACCGGCGACTCCCGCCAGCGATCGGTGCTGACGGCGTACCGCATGTTCTTCTCCATAGCGGGAACGCTCATGGGGGCGGCGGCCACCATGCCGCTCGTCGCGGCCTTCGGCGGCGAGTCGGCGGGCTTCGGCGCGGTCGGCGTGCTGTACGCGCTCATAATGGCGGGAACCGTCTTCGCAACCTTTCTTTCTGTCAGGGAGAAGACGGCGCGTCCCGCCCGGGACCCGGACGGCGGCGCGCTCGCGCGTGACCTGAAGGCGGTCTTCCAGAACCGTCCCTTCATCATCCTTACCCTCGGCGTGATGCTGCACCAGATCGCGCTCAACACCATGTCGGGGGTGGTGGTGTATTTTTTCAAATACAACATGCGGGCGGAGGGACTCATTCCCGCCGCCTTTACCGCGCTCATGTCGGCCTCGGCGCTCTCCATCCCCTTCTACCTCCGGATCTCGCGCCGGCGCGGCAAGAAGTTCGCCTACAACCTCGGCATGGGGATGATGGCGGCGCTCTCGCCGGCCATCTTCTTCTTCGCCGAATCGAGCCCGACGCTCACCATCGTCCTTTTCGCGCTCGTCGGATTCGGGCTGGGGACCGTGTATCTCTCGCCCTGGGCAATGGTGCCCGACACGGTGGAATACGCGGAGTGGAAAACGGGGCGGCGGCGCGAGGGCATGCTCTACGGATTTTTCTTTTTCTCCTTCAAGCTCTCGGTGGCCTTTCCCGGGCTCATCGTGGGGACGGTGCTTTCGCTCACCGGCTACACCCCGGCCGGGCCGCAGGGGCCGGGGGCACTCCTCGGCATAAAGGCGCTCCTCACCGTCATCCCGGTCGTATTCGTGGTGGCGGGAATGGCGCTCATCGCGCGTTTTCCCATAACGGAGGAGCTGCACGGCCGCATGGTGCGCGAGATCAACGAGCGAATAAGCTCGCGCACCTGAGGATCAATCCTCCGCCCTGTCCCTCCCGGCCGCACCGCGGCGCATGAGATGGTAAAGCGCGAGGCCCGCGAAGAACCCGACCGCCATATTGAAGACGAGAGCCAGAATGACGGTGAGCGCCATCGGCGCGAGCTCCCGGTTGAAGGAGAGGTCTTTCGCGAATTTCGTGAGCTCCACGCCGACCAGGAGCATCATGGCTCCGATGATGGCCATCGGGAACACGGCGAAGAGCGCCGCGATGGAGCCCGCGAAGAA
>JAGODA010000182.1 GCA_017998475.1 Spirochaetota bacterium
GTCTTGTACCCGCGGTTTTTCCGGGTGCCCGAAAATTCCCGCTCGAGGTTGTACACCACCGCCTTCTCCGAGGACGCCACCATCTCCTTTTTCAGGAAGAGAGAGGTGGGCATCTCGGCGGGAGGGGCGGTCTGTTTTTTGCGCGATGTCGCGTTCTTTCCTTTCACGCCGGTATCCGTTCCGTCACGGGCTTATTTGGAATCCATGGACCATATGCCGGTCCAGTCCTTCGGGCACTCCGGGGCACAGGTCCTCGACCGGAACACCTCCGCCATGGGGAGCGTGCACCGCTCGAAGAACCTGGCGGCCTTCTTCCACTTTCCACTGTAATACATCTCCAGTCCCTCGCTGAAGAGCCGGAGCTGGTTCTGCATCTCGCGGTTGATGTCGGTCCTCGGGATGGGCCAGTAGATTTTCTTGCCCTCGTTCTTTCCCTTCACCCGCACCGTGTCGATCTCCACGAAGCGCATCTTCGCCTCGGGCACGTTCTTCTCGATGTCCTGTTTGATGTAGTCCGAGCAGATGACCGGTATCTTGTAGATGCGGTTGAGGCCCTCCAGGCGGGACGCCGAGTTCACGTTGTCGCCTATCACGGTGTTGGTCATGCGCTCGTGCGAGCCGATATTGCCGTAGAACACCATGCCGCCGTCGATCCCCACGCCCACGTCGATGAGCACCGCCCGGTAGACCCGCTCCTCCTCGGGCGAGAGGGCGCCCTTCTCGGCGACGAGTTTTTCGCGGATGTCGATCATCTGCGCGCGTATCTCCCGCGCGACCTCGTGTATGCGGTAGCCGGTAAGCACCGCCTGGTACGACTTCAGCCGCCCGGCGTCGCCCGGGAAAACCCCGTACACCGCCAGTAGTGCGTCGCCGATGATCGATCCGATGATGCCGTCGTGCCCCAGGATGATGTTGATTACCCTGGTATAATGAAGGTTGAGGAGCGTGATGATCTCGGTGCCCAGCACCTCGGTCATGTTGGTGAAGCTCTTGATGTCCGAAAAGAGACAGGTGAGCTCCCTGCGGCTGCCCTCCAGGCGGATTTCACGCTCCTCGTAGGCCTTCGAGACGATGTCCCTGTTGGTGAACTTCTGGAAGATCGCCAGAAGGTTCCCGATGGTGTTCGAAAGCGAATTGAACGCGACTCCCAGAAAGGTGACGTCGTCGGGCTGCGCGTCCCTGAGGTCGAGAAGGCCGAGCTTCTTGTCCCGTGTCATGCCGATGATCGATTCGGTCATCCGGCCAACGTAGCGCAGCACGTGCCGCAGGATGGCGACGCCCGCAACCGCGCAGGCAAGCGTGATGACGATGATGACGATGGTGATGGACCTGAATATCTCCCTGGTGTGGGCGTAGAATTCGTTGAATTCCTCCGCCCGGATCAGGAACGCGTCCCAGTCGGTATGGTGTTTGTACACGCCGAAGTAACTGTTTCCCGCGATGGTGAAAGTCGTGAATCCCTCGCGCACGCCTTTTTTCAGGCCCTCGTTAAATTCGGCGAGCGTCTCGCGGTCGGGAAAAACCGAGAGGCGCGCGCCGCGGGAGGCCTGAAGCATAATCGAGCCGTCTTTCCTGACCCCGATAAGCGTGGAGTTCCTGTTCTGGAACTCCAGTATGGCCTTCTCCTCGATGGTCCGCATGCACCGCTCGAGGCCGCCGCCGGCCATGTACACCTCATGCTGTGTCTTGGCGAATGTATAGGTGTCCCTGAGGTCCTTCACCAGGTGCTGTTTCATCATCGAGATCATCTCGCCGCGGTACAGCAGAAGGCTTATGTAGTGGGAGGTGAAATTTGACAAAAGGATGAGAAAGACGAAGATGAGCGTTATCTTCGTCACGATGGGGAATACACGCGTCCCGGCGACCTTCTCGCCGATCAGGTGTCGAAGTGGCGTCTTGATCGCTTTTTCCCCCGCTGGAATGGATGTAGAGCGTAGCCGGAACGATCTCCCGCCGGCCGGGGATGTCGGGACCGCTCCCTGTGCGGAACGGGCCGCATTATTACCCGCGTACGGTAGAGTATGTTTCATTTAATGTCAATATGCCTCGGAACGAGTGGTGCCTGTGGCGGAACGAACTGTGCGTCGGCGCCGGTTTTTTTCTGCTTGCGTTCCGCCACGGGATGAATTCTAAGTTTTTACGTTCTTCAACGCGTGTTCCGTTTTCTCTAACCGAGCGATGAAAGCATGAGACCGAACCCTCCGATCCGTAAAGGCGCCGACGCGTTCCGTAAGGGCATCTTGTCACTTTTCATCACATGTTGCGTGTGCGCGTGCGGATTTCCGGAGGGAGAAAAACCCGTTGCCACGAGGGGAATCATCGATCTCAGGGAATGGGATTTCGCGGCGCGCGGACCGATCTCACTCGAGGGGGAATGGGATCTGTGCCGCGAAGAGGGGCCGGAAACGCGTGACTATGCAAAAGGCGCGAAGAGCGGCGAGTGCGGGCTGGTAAAGGTCCCGGGCCTCTGGAATGACCAGGTGCTCGGGGGTAAACCGCTCCCCGGGAAGGGCCGCGTCACCTATCGTCTGAGGGTCCTCCGCGGGGCCGATAGAACGGAGCAGGCCCTGGAGGTCCGCGGAGTATATACCGACTATACGCTCCTCGTCAACGGCGTGCAGGTGGATTTCAGGAGCGCCGCGAAGTCCTCGCCGAAAGAGCGGGGGGACTACTATTTCGTTCACAGCAAACGAATGTCCGTGCTCCCGCTCCACGAGGGAATTAACGAGATTCTGGTGAGAGTGTCAAACGATCAGTACGCATCCGGCGGGATTCGTCGCGCGCCGCGACTGGCAAACAGAGACTCGTTCGATCGAAGGACGCACCTGCGAAACGCGCTCGACATGGCCGTCGTGGGTATGCTGCTGTTCGCCTCCGTATATAACATCCTGCTGTTTTTTTTCCGCAGGCAGGAAAAGGCCCCGCTGTATTTCGGTCTGTTCTGCCTGGTCTTTTCCATCAATATCTTCAATCTCCAGATTCCGCTCCTGTCGGGGCCCCTGTCGGTATCGAGGAATCCCTATTTGCTGGATTTTATTACGGTCATGGCGAGTCTGCCTCTCTGCGTGCTGACGATCAGATCACTGTTCCCCGATGAATTCGGAGCGTTCGCGACGCGATTGTTCCTTGTCGCGACAGTCATTCTCATCATCCCGCTTTCCTTCTTCGATTTCAGGACAGCGGAGCTGTTGCTCCGGGTGTTCTTCGCTGTCTTCGTTATGCTTGTCCTGTATTGCGTGCATGTGTTTATCAAATCCATGCTGAACCGCCGGGACGATGCATTGCCGTTTTTCATCGGCTTTGTCCCCCTTTTCGCGGGCGGACTCAATGATATACTCTATGCGACATGGGTCTTCGACACGACCCACATAACCCAGTACGGGCTGGTCCTGCTCTGCGTTTCCACCACCGCGGTAATTTCCCGGAGGTTCTCGCGGGCTCTCGGCTCGGTGGAAAAGCTCTCGGCCGACCTCGTCGAAAAGAACCGCTCGCTCCTGGAACTGAACCGTTTGAAGGACCAGTTTCTCGCAGTCACCTCTCACGAGCTCCGAACGCCTCTCCACGGCATGATAGGCCTCTCGGAATCGATGATCGATGGCGACGCCGGCGAGCTTCCCCCGAAGGCGCTCGAAAGCCTTTCCCTCATCGCGTCGAGCGGACAACGCCTCGCCGCCATGGTCAACGACCTTCTTGACATGGTGAGGATGCAGGAGGAGGGGCTCAATCTTGTCTCGAAGAGCGTCGATCTCTACGCTCTCGGGCAGATGGTTGTACGGCTCTCCCTTCCGCTTGTCGGCACAAAACCTGTAGCGATCGTCAACAATGTGGACCCGGGCTTTCCACGCGTGCGCGCCGACGAGGACCGTATTCATCAGGTGCTGTACAATCTCGTCGGCAACGCGGTCAAGTTCACCGCGACCGGAAGCGTGGTGCTGTCCGCGCGCCAGGTGCCGGTCGGGGAGGGGCCCGACGCGGACACCGTCGTGGAGATAAGTGTTTCGGATACGGGGATCGGTGTTCCGGACGAGTACAAAAAGGCGATATTCGAGCCCTACCGGCAGGTGGACGGAAGCGATACGCGCGCGTACGAGGGCACCGGTCTCGGTCTCGCGATCGCGCGCAGGATCGTCGAGTTGCACGGCGGCACTCTGGCCGTCACCGATCGGGAAGGCGGGGGGGCGGTTTTCTCCTTTACCCTTCCCGAATCCGTTGACATGGCGGCCAACGATACCGACGGGGTGATCGTGGAGGGTATGAGCGACGCGTCGGCCGGGCTCGAGCAGAACGAGCGCCACGTTTTCATAGAAGACCGGGGGCGCTTCGAAAACAATCCCGCCATCCTCGTGGTCGATGACGATCCGTTGAATGTCCGCATCGTGCGGAACCATTTTGAATCGAGGGGATGTGTCGTGAAAACCGCACCCGACGGGCCGCTGGCGCTCGAGATCATCGACGGAGGTTCGCGCGTCGATCTCGTTCTGCTCGACATCATGATGCCGGTCATGTCGGGATTCGAGGTATGCCGGAGGATTCGCTCCCTCAGAAGCCGGGAAGAGCTTCCCGTTATAATGCTGACCGCGAAGAACATGATGAGCGATATCGACGCCGCGTTCGAGGCGGGAGCGAACGATTACGTGGTTAAACCATTCCACATGCGCGAGCTCCACGCGCGCGTGGGGACGATGCTTCGCCTCCGGACTGTCCGCGATTCGGCGGCCCGGGGAATCACCATCCGCGGCGGGAACAGGACCTATTCGCTCACCTTCGGGGATATCGTCTACATCTCCTCTCATTCAAAAAGTATCGTCGTTCATACGGGGGAGGGTGATATCGAGGTGCCCGTGCTGCTGAAAGAGATCGTCCACCGGCTCCCGCCGGATATCTTCGTGCGGATACACAAGAGTCACATCATCAATATCCGGTACGTGCACAGTGTGTCCCACGTGCTGTCCGGCCGCTACAGGGTGCGTCTGAAGGACGAGGACGATACCGAGCTCCCCGTCGGTCCGTTTTTTCTCGAGGACCTGCGCAAAAAGATGATCGCCGCCGGCAACGGGTAGCAAGTCCGTATCGCGGGACCGGGTTGCGCGCGTATCTCCCTTGCGGTCCCGTGGCGTATCCGGCATCATCCACTGCTGACCACGGCGGTGAGTATCGCCGTGGTCGATTCTGTATCACATCCCCGCAAACGCCGTTTTAAGTTCGGAGGCTATCTCCTCTATCGCCCGCATCGACTGGGGTAACAGCTTCGGCGCCGAAACAAAGGCGTGAATCATTCCCGCATAACGCGAGGCGCGCGCCCGGCCCCCGGCGTCATTCAGCTTTTTCGCGTATGCCTCGCCCTCGTCGCGAAGGACGTCGAATTCCGCCGTGATGACGAGCGCCGGAGGCAGGTTCGCGTGGCTTTTGGCAAGGAGCGGCGACGCGTAGGCGTCCGTGCGGTCGCGCCCGTCGGGCAGATACATCGCGATGAACCGCTCGATATTCGCCTTGTTCAGCATATACCCGGTGCCGAAGAACCTGTACGAGTCGGTGTCGAGGTTCGCCGCGTCGAGTCCGGGATAGATGAGTGCCTGAAAGGCTATTGAGGGTCCCTTGCGGTCCCTGGACATAAGGCACACGGCGGCCGCGAGATTTCCCCCCGCGCTGTCGCCGGCCACGGCGATTTTCAACGGATCGGTGTTAAGCGATTTCCCGTTCGCCTTTACCCACACGAGCGCGGCGTAGGCGTCGTTGACCGCCGCGGGGTAGGGGTGTTCCGGCGCGAGGCGGTAGTCCACCGATACCACAACCGCGCCGCTCCGATCGGCGATCGCGCGGCACGGCCAGTCGTGCGTGTCGCGATTGCCCTGCACCCAGCCGCCGCCGTGATAGAAGACCACCACGGGAAACGGGCCGTCCCCCTTCGGCGTGTACACCCGTACCGGCACCGACAGCCCCATGGCCTCGGCATCCATGTCCTTCACCGACGCCATCTCTATCGGCGCTCCGCGGACCGACGCGGCCCTTTCGATCAGGCGTTTGCGCGATTCCGCCACCGGCATGTCGACCTCGCGCAGGCTCTTCTCCGGCGCGCCGGTGAGTTTAAGGTAGGCCGCAACCCTGTAATCGAGCCGGCCGTGCGGCGTGGCGGTCCAGCTTCGGACGACGAGAAAACCCGTAACGGCGACGAGAACAAGCAGAACGGAAAGACCGACGAGCACTTTTTTGAGTTTCATTACGCAGACCTTCCACCATTAATCGGGGCAACAACGCGGCCCGTTTCTTTGACTTCGTGCCGGAGTATGGCATAAAGATGAATAGAGTTCACTCTTTTTTTTATAGAATGTGGAATGGCCGATGAGGCGCCCGGACGCGATATCCGTCTCGGACTATTCGGAACCGCCAGGGGAGGTGGACCGAATACTCGTGTGTCGGCCATGATGTGTGCTCTGCCCGCAAAACCGCTGGACAATCCCGCCCGCGCCTGATCCACACCATG
>JAGODA010000183.1 GCA_017998475.1 Spirochaetota bacterium
CCCCTCCCGTGCGACGATGCGCATGCACGTACGACCAGTATACACGACGCCCGCCCCGATTCCTATACCCTGAAGGTCGAGCTTGGCGGGGTACGACCCGAAAGCCGCGCGGGGGCGTGCGCCTGGCCGGCGGCGTTTCCGCCCCGCCCCAAAAACAATTGCCTTCCCCGCGCCGGCGTACTAGCATGCGGCAAAAAAAGGAGCCGCCATGGAAGCCACCATCCCCAATCCCGAAACCAGGCTGGGCGTCATCAAGCGCTGCCTGCACGTGCTGGCCCTGCTGCAGAACCCGGCCGATCCCGCGCGGTGGAACGCCGGGAGCCTGGCCGACCTCCTCTCCATGGACGAGCCGCGCGATCCCATTACCGACAAGGCCGTGCGCGACTACATCCACAAATACCTGGTGAACGAGTTCGGCATCGACGTCACCACCGTGAAGGGCGGGCGCCACACCGGCCTGGGCATTCCGCTCGACGAGGCCCTGCAGGGGCGCATGGCCGCCGTCTATTCCGGCTTCGTGACGAAGGACACGGGGCGCGACATCATCCTGCGAAAACTCATAAGCCGCCACCCGCACGACGGGCTGTGGATGCTCGCGCGCGTGTACTTCGCCGCGCTGTTGAAGAAAATAATCGAGTTCGACTACACCCCCGCCACGGCCGGCGAACCGCGGCACTACCGCGTGCACCCGTACCACCTGGTGTTCCGGAACAACAACCTCTACCTGGTGTGCAGAAGCCTGTCGCACAACGTTACGGCGCTGTTCATCTTCAACCGCCTGGACAACCTGGCGGTGCTCGACGACGGGTTCCCCGAGGACGCGCCGCCGGTGGAGGAGATTTTCCGCGACTCGCTGGGCTCGTTTATCGGCCCCGCGCACGCCGTGGTGCTGCGCTTCCACGAAAAGCTGTTGCGGACGATGGAGGACAACCTCTCCATTCTCGAGCCCGACATCCGCGCCGACGGCGCGCATCACTACCGTGCGTCGTTTACGGTCGCCGACGACCGCTTTCTCTGCAAGCAGCTCTTCCTGTACGGCGGGGACGTGGAGATTCTCGAACCGCCCGGGCTGCGGAAGACCATGATCGCGATGCTTGAGGAAAGCATGGCGGCGTACCGGAGGGGGTGATGCGTACGCGCGGGGGAAGGAGGGCGAATTGTATTGGGTGCAGTATTATCGATGATCGTCGAGGATTGTCTCGAGCGCCGAGAGAAGCCGGGGAATATCCTCTTGAAGGATCTCCCAGAGAATATCGAAATCGACCTGGTTGTATCCATGTATAAGACGATTTCTGAGCGCGATTATCTGACGCCATTGCACCGACGGATATTCGCTCCTGGTCTGATCAGAAACGCGGTTCGCCGCCTCACCGACAATCTCGAGCAGCCGAACGAGTGAAAGGTTGAGCCAGCGAACATCCTGAAGGTCTGAACGACTTTTACCGCTGATAAAATCAAGCGCTTCGCGTGCGTGATCACGCATGTCGAGAAGGCGTACGCGGTCTTTCTCAGGCACCATAGGCCGTCTCCGCTTCCTCGAGCACCGCATCGCGAAAGCGCGGATTTAAAAAGCCGGGGGTATTGAGATCGACCCTGCGGCCGAGTATTTCCGAGAGCTCCATTTCCATATCGAAAAAACGCAGCCCGACCTTCGTACCCGGCTCGAATTCCACGAGCACGTCGACGTCGCTGTCGTCGCCGAAGTCCTCGCGCAGTACCGACCCGAAAAACGAGAGGCGGCGGATTCCGTTTCTCCGACAAAAACCGGCGATGGTTTCGTGAGGTATTTTAAAAAGTCTGTTCATTCCCGTTACCCGGCGACATGCGCATTCCCTGCCCATTCGATCTGTCGCGAAGGTATGCCAGTTCCAGGATCACATCAACACTTTTTTATGACCGTACCGCGCCCCGGAAAAAAGTATTGACTTTCACCGCCATCCCCGGCCATTTTACACAAGCGCGCCCGACGGCGGCGCGCCATCCGCGGGCGTAATTCAGTGGTAGAATGTCAGCTTCCCAAGCTGGACGTCGTGGGTTCGAGCCCCATCGCCCGCTCATACGACGCACCGATCGAAACGCACGAGGGAACGCCCCAGGGGCGTTCCTCCACTTTGTACGGAAAAACCGCGCATGAAGACACTCAATACAGCTTTTGCCGGAACCGGGGTCGCCTCCGCCATCGGGAACACCCCCATGCTGCGCCTCAGGCATCTCTCGCCCAATCCTCGCGTGTCCATACTGGTAAAGCTGGAAGGCGCCAACCCCGGCGGCTCGGTGAAGGACCGGCCTGCCTGCTACATGCTTAAAAAAGCCGTGGAGAGCGGTGAGCTCACCCCGGACAAAATAATCCTCGAGCCCACCAGCGGAAACACCGGCATAGGCCTGGCCATGGTGGGCGTGTCCATGGGCTACCGCGTGACGCTCTGCATGCCCGAATGTGTCAGCATGGAGCGGCGGAGCATCCTCATGGCATTCGGCGCGGACCTGGTGCTTACGGCCGGGTGCCGCATGACCGACGGCGCCATCGTGGAGGCGCGGCGCATGATGGAGGCCGAGCCCGGCAAGTACTACATGCCCGACCAGTTCTCCAATCCCGCCAACGTCCTCGCGCACTACGAGACCACCGGCCCCGAAATCATCGAGCAGGCCGGCGGAAAGATACACGCGTTCGTCGCGGGCCTGGGCACCACCGGCACCATAATGGGCGTGGGCCGCAGGCTGAAGGAACACGACCCGTCCACCCGGATCATAGCGGTCGAACCGGCGATGGGACACACCATACAGGGACTGAAGAACATGACCGAAAGCATCGTGCCGGCAATCTACAATCCGGCGATGCTGGACGAGATACTGACCGTCGGCGACGAGGAGGCCTTCGCCGCCTGCCACGAGCTGGCGGTGCGTGAGGGGCTGTTCTGCGGCATGTCGAGCGGCGCGGCCGTCGCCGGGGCCGTACGCGCGGCGCGCGCGATGGACGAGGGTACGGTCGTCACCATCCTCCCCGACCGGGGAGACCGCTACCTCTCGACGGCGCTCTTCAAGTCGGTCTGCGCCAAGTGTCCGCCCTAGGGCCGCGCGGCCGGAACCGCACACATACATATCGTACAACGACGCACCACAAATACACGTTGACGGAGTATCATTCATGCGCAGGGAACGTACGCTCTCAATGATCAAACCCGACGCCGTGGGTAAAAACATAATCGGCGAAATCTATGCGCGCTTCGAGAAAAGCGGCCTCCGCATCGCGGCGGCGCGGATGCTGCTCCTCTCGGTCGACGACGCCCGGCGCTTCTACGCCGAGCACGAAGGACAACCCTACTTCGAGCCGCTCATCGACTTCATGACATCCGGGCCGATACTCGCCCAGGTGCTCGAGGGCGACGACGCCATAGCGAAGAACCGCGAAATAATGGGAAAGACCAACAGCCCCGAGGCCGATCCGGGCACCATACGGCGCGATTTCGGCGAGAACAACCGCCGTAACGCCGTGCACGGCTCGGACAGCCCCAAAAGCGCCGAGAGGGAGATAGCCTTTTTCTTCAAACCGGAAGAGGTCTTCGACCGCTGGTAAGGCGCGGCGCCTAACGGTCGCGGAAGAGCAGGCGCCAGAGGCGCAGCGTGCGGAAGCGAAGCAGGTTCGCCGCGAAGCCGATGCGCGTCCCGTAGCCGATGGTGACGAGCGAGAGCGCCAGCGTGGCGAGCGATACCGACACCGCCACCCAGTGGCGGTACAGGCGCTTCTGTATGTCCTCGGCGTAGGCCATAACCGGCGAGAGGTCGCGCCGCGCGCCGACTTCGAAGCTCACACCCGAGGCGGGAGTCCAGTAGTATTTCTTCACGCCGTCCTCCACACGGAAGTAGCGGGCGCGCGCGCTCAGATAGTATGTTCCCTCTTCCAGCCCCCTGAGGGCAACTGTGTCGCCGGGATGGTTCACCTCCGCGGGAGCGCGTTTCGGTTCCACCCCCGCCGCGAACGAATAGCCGTCAACCGATTCCTTCCTTATGTTGCGCACCACCAGGCGCGCCTCGAAAGCGCCCCGGTCGAAGGGAACTCGCGGATCGAAGGGCAGCACTATCTCCACGCGCGGCACGGGGGGGGCGGCCGCTCCCGGTCCGGGAACGAGTTCCAGCCCCTTCGCGATTCGCTCGTAGGCCTCGCGGTCCAGGGGGTCGGCCTTGTTTACGATTATTTCGTACACGCTCACGCGGCCGGTGGTGTTCGTCTTGTCCACGGCGGCCAGCGTGAAGAAGTAGCGCCCGTCCTCCAGTCCCTCGAAGGCGGTTTCGAAGTCGTTGCTGAATGTGGCCGGGCGCGCCGCGGTGTCGCGCGTGAGCGAATAGACGAAGCCCTTCAGGCGCACCTTGTCTCCCATCGTCCAGCGGAACTGAGCGGTGCGCGAGGGCGAGGCCTGCGATTCGGGGTGCGTGGGCGAGACCACCAGCGGCCCGGCGAGCGGGTTCCTGCTCACCTGAAGGGGGAAGTGCACGGTACGGCTGTAGTTCCCGGCGCCGTCCACGGCGCGTATGTGAAAATAGCTCACGCCGTCGTCCAGGTCCGGGATGCGGTAGGTGCGGACGTTGCCCTCCAGGTTCTGCACGGCCGGAATGAAATCCGCCTCCTTGTTGACGATGACGGCGTAGCCCGTTATTCCCGATTCGTCCGCCGGTGGCGCCCACTGCACGAGGGCGGTGGTCTCCCTGGACCACGCGTTCGCCGGGTGCGTGGGCGAGGCCACGGCCGGCGTGTCCACGTATACGTCGGTGTGCTTGGCCGCGACGCGCCCGCCCTCCTCCCATACCGCGAGCACGCGCGTGCCGGAGGACACCATCACCGGTTTGCGCGCCGGGAGGTTTTGCGGCGAGAGGCGGTTTTCGGCCGAGAATGCCCTGTCAACCGGCATGTACTTTCGCGACATCACGCTTGGCCGCACATCCCTGGTGTCGTACCACACGATGACCAGCTCGTCGCTGCGCCCCGGAATTATCTGCGGCGCGTAGCAGTTGGCGTTGGTCGAGGTCACGTCGAGGGGGCGTTCGGTCCAGGTCTTTCCGTAATCGCCGCCGCGCAGCATCTTGATGGCCCAGCTCTTGTCGTCGTTATTCTGGTACACGCAGTAGATCGTATCCCGGTAAAAGGCGATCGCCGGGGCCGCGTCGTTCGCCGGGCTCATGCTTATACGGCGGGGGGAGCTCCAGCTCCGGCCGTAGTTCTCCGAGCGCATAAAGTACAGGTCGTCGGCCAGCACCCCGCGGAAATCCCCCTTCCCCTGCCACACCACGAAAACGTACGGCCCCTCGAAATGCACCGCGGGGAAAAAGGCGCCGCGCAGATCCCCGACTGTGGCCAGTATATCCGGCTCGTCGAAGGTGGCGCCGTCGGAGCTGACGGCATGGAAGAGCGTGAAGGCCCCCAGCCTCTGGCCGTGATAGAAAAGGTGCAGCGCCCCGCGGTCGTCGTAAAAGAACATCGGGAGAAGCTCCGTGTCCGACGGCAGGGTGATCCGCGCCGGCGAGGACCATGTGGCCCCCATGTCGGTCGAGAGGGAATAGAAAAGCCTGCTCTTGGCGTCTTCGGGCAGGATGTTCTGCCACACCACCGCCACGCCGCCGTTTCCCGATACGGCGATGTACGGATAGTGGTCCATTCCCGCCGCCACGTCGGCGATCGCCACGGGATCGAAAAATGATTTGCCGCCGTCGAAGGAGAGCGCGGCGTAGATGCGGTGCGCGTTTTTATCGACGCCCTCGAAAACGGCCGCGATAAATCCGCCGCGCGACGACATGTGGATGTTGCGCGTCTCCATACCCACGGGGGAGATGAAAAAGCCCTTTTCCCAGCCGACGGGAAGCGTCGTCACTTTCGTGCTTATCGACACCACGACCGTAACGGCCGCGGCCACGATGAGTCCCGCGAGCGACCAAATGGCCTGCCGCACGTACGGGTACCGGAGATGCAGGCCAAAGAGGCCCGAAACGATACGGTTCATGTATATTTCCGAAAATTACGCATGCTGACGACGCTATACTATTAATCGGCACGGAGGCCGGTTCGAAGCGCCGTAAAATGGAGCATCCCGCCTTAAAAATAGCGATTCGGCGGCCGTTCCGCCAGCAAAAAAAGGCCCGCTCTCCATTAATTTAATTGCCAGACACCCCGAAGCCCCTACCATACGAAAGCGCGCCTCCGGCCGTCTCCCGGAGCGGAGGCGCCTCCCATCCACGGCCATGAACACGCTCTCGGGCAACGACATCATCGTCCTTTTTCTGGGCATCGCGCTCATGCTGGGCTCCGGCAGGGTGCTGGGCGAGCTCTTCAGGCGCCTGCGCCTGCCCACGGTCGTCGGCGAGATCCTCGCCGGCATACTCATAGGGCCGAGCCTCCTGGGGCGCCTCTCGCCGGATTTTTTCCAGTGGATATTCCCGGCCACAACCCGCGGCTCCACGGCCATGGAGGCCATCGTGTACATGGGCGG
>JAGODA010000184.1 GCA_017998475.1 Spirochaetota bacterium
CGATGATGGTGCGCGTGTCGAGACCGGAATCCACGCGAAGCTCGAGGAGCTTGTCCGATCCCTCGACGGGCGCGGCCTCCAGCACCTTCGCGACGCGGATATCCACCCGCGCGAATTCGCTTATGTCGATGAGGCCGTCGCCGCCGTCCGTTTCGGCGGCGTTCTTCACGGCGGCCTTCGGCTGCTTTTCCGCGCCCTGTTTTTCCTTTTCGATGCGCGGATACAGTACCCCCATCTCTCCGAGGACGGCGCCGGTCGTAAGAGCATTGAGCGATGTGACCGTCGAAAGGCCCGTGTCCGCGGGAAGGCCAAGCGCGCCCAGGATCACCGGGGCGGTGCGGTTGAGTACGGGGGAGAGCACGACGGCGAGGCCCGCGATGGATTCCAGCAGGTTCCTCATGACCGAAGAGAGCTCGGCCGATTTCTTTTCCTTCGCGAGCTGCCAGGGCTTGCGCTCGTCGATGTATCGGTTGAGCAGGCGCACGAACTCCCACAGCTTCTCAATCCCCACGCTGAACTGGAAGGAGTCCACCTGCGCGGTGTACGCGGCGAGCGCCTCGTTGAATTTCGCGGTAAGCGCGTCGCGCCCGGCGGCTTCGGCGGCGTCGAGCGGCGGGATTTTCCCGTCGAAGAACTTTTTCACCATGTCGAAGGTGCGCTTGACCAGGTTCCCCAGGTCGTTCGCCAGGTCGTAATTGACGCGGTTGACGATGGCCTCCTCGCTGAAACGCGCGTCGGCGCCGAAGTTCATCTCGCGCAGGAAGAAGTAGCGGATCTGGTCGTTTCCGAAACGGTCGATGAGCTCGAGCGGGCGCACCACGTTGCCGAGGCTCTTGGACATCTTGGCGTCCTCCATGTTCCAGTAACCGTGCACGTTGAGGTGGAGGAAGGGCTCGATGCCCGCCGCCTTGAGCATGGTGGGCCAGAAGATGCCGTGGGGCTTCACGATGTCCTTGGCTATGAGGTGGTGCGCGACGGGCCAGTAGCGTTTGAACCTCTCGTCGCCGGGGTAGCCGATGGCGCTTACGTAGTTGATGAGCGCGTCGAACCACACGTAGGTGACGAACTTGTCGTCGAAGGGAAGCGTGATCCCCCATTGCAGCCGGGTCTTAGGCCGGGAGATGCACAGGTCCTCGAGTGTCTCGCCGTCGAGCATGGCGAGCACCTCGTTCCGGTATCGCTCGGGCCGTATGAAGTCGGGATGGGCCCTGATGTAATCCGCGAGCCATCCCTGGTACTTGCTCATTTTGAAGAAGTAGTTGCTCTCCTCGATATACTCAAGCGGTCGGTTGTGGTCGGGGCACTTGCCGTCCACCATGTCCTTCTCGGTGAAGAAGCGCTCGCAGCCGAAGCAGTAGTGCCCGCCGTAGCTCGCGAAGTAGATGTCGCCGGCGTCGTAGACCTTCTGGAGGACCGCCTGTACCACCGCGCGGTGCCGCTCCTCGGTTGTGCGGATGAAATCGTCGAACTCCAGCCCCATCTTCTGCCACGTGTCGCGGAAGAGCGCGCTGATGCGATCGGTGTATTCTTTCGGCTGGGCCCCCGCCTCGGATGCCGCCTTGACGATCTTGTCTCCGTGCTCGTCGGTGCCGGTAAGGAAATAGGCGTCGTATCCCAGAAGCGCGTAATGGCGCTTGAGGAAGTCGGCGAGGATGGTGGTGTACGCGTGCCCTATGTGGGGCTCGGCATTGACGTAATAGATGGGTGTGGTGACGTAGAATCGCTTGTCCATCGTGTCCTCTTAAACCGGTTCTTTTTCCAGATCCTCGTCGAGCGCCGCGGTGATGCGTTCCATCACCTCCTGGCTTATGTGGTAACGGTTGCCCGAACCCTGTATGTCCTCGCGTTTCACCGTAACGACGTGGTCGGCGCAGCGAAGCCGTACGGTCTCCTTGAGCGGATCGGTAAATTCCACGGTGTAGTCCTTGGGGCCGATTTTGATCGTGGCGCCGTGCCTGGGCATGAGCTCGTTCATTTCCTTGTACACATTGTATTCGTACCCGAGGCAGCAGAGCAGCCGTCCGCACATCCCGGAGATTTTAAGCGAATTGAGGTTGAGGTTCTGCTCCTTGGCCATCTTGATGGAGACCGGATCGAATTCCTCTTTCAGGTTGACGCAGCAGAGCTCCTTGCCGCAGGGGCCGAAGCCGCCGATAATGCGGGCCTCGTCGCGCACGCCGATCTGGCGCATCTCGATACGCGTGCGGAAGACGGTGGCCAGGTCGCGCACCAGCTCCCTGAAGTCGATGCGGTTTTCAGCCACGAAATAGAAGATTATCTTGGTGCGGTCGAAGAGGCATTTTACCGAAACCAGCTTCATGTCGAGCTTCTTCTCGCGTGCCTTTTCGCGGCAGACGGCGAAGGCCTTTTTCTCGATTGCCTCGATCTCGGGGAGCGTCCCCAGATCTTCCGTCGTGACCTTGCGGAGAAGCCGGCCCTTGACCTCGGAATTCTTTCTTTTAAGGTGCGTCGGGCACTTGAAGACGCGGCCCATGTCCACGCCGTGCTCGGTTTCCACTATGCACAGCGCGTTGCGTTTTACGAAGAGCCCGTTGGTGTTGACGTAGTAAATCTGGAAACTGTTGCGGAGTTTGACGCCTGTATGTTCCATGGTGTGTGTCCCTGTTTCATGTGGAGGTCCCGGTGCGGGGTGCCGATTCGCCTCCGGGATGGAGGGAATAGAGCATCCCTTTCAGTCCGATTCTGAAATTCAGATTGTGCGACAGTCCTTTTTTCAATGCAAGTAGTATTTTGACGAGGCCGAAGAGCGTATCGCGCTCGCCGAGGGCGATATCCGTGAATTCCGCCGGAACGGTTCCGCCCGTTTCGAGCAACACGAGGTTCCAGCGGTAAAAATTGACAAGCGCGTCGAGCAGGGTTTCCGTGCCGGTCGCTTTGCCGGTCTTTTCGAGTGGCGGGTCGAAGACGTCCCCTTCGCGAAGATAGCGCGCCGTCTCGCGGCAGAGCGCGAGCACGCCGTCACGGCGGCCTTCGTCGGCGAACGAGAGCGCCATGGAAAACGATCCGCCCGAGAACGGGGCCGCCAGCGAGGCCGTGGCGGAATCGATGCCCCGCCCGGTGAGAAACGCGCGGACGCCGTCTTCGCCGGGCGCGTGGAATTTCAGCACCAGGCAGCGCGACAGTATAGTCGGCAGGATATTGGAGCTATTGGAGGCCAGCAGGACGATGCGCGCCGAGGAAGGCGGCTCCTCTATGGTTTTCAGGAGCGCGTTCTGTCCCTCCTCGGTGGTGCGGTCCACACCGTCCACCACGACCGCCGTGACGCCGCTCACAGAACGCCGCGAAAGGCGCTCGATAAGCCGGCGCACCGTGCCCTCTTCGCGGCGGGACTCGTCGCCGATGGGGATGACACCGCGCTCGTTCGGCGATAGTTCTATGAAATCCGGATGAGTTCCGTTTTCGATCATGGAGCACGACCGGCATGCGAGGCACGGCCCGTCAGGCCTGGAGCAGAGCAGGGACGCGAGAAAGCGCCGCGCTACAAGCCGCTTGCCGATTCCCTCCGTGCCGGTGAAGAGCATGGTCTGCGGCACTCGGTTGCGATCGGCCATCCCGGTAAGCAGGGCGATCTGTCGTTCGTGTCCCAGTATCCCGGAGCTGTTCATACCACATGCGCGTACGGATGCGGGGTTTTGACAAGCAAAATATGACGGGATGGATCGGCGGCCGGGGGGCGGTGAGCTTTGCGTCCGGTTGCAGCTTTGTGCTGGAAGACCGAGGAGAGCGGCCGGCGGTACGGTTGGTTTGTAATAGCAATACGCTCGCCGTGAAACCGCAAGGGGTTACAACCCCTTGTTCTGATGTGGAGACGCACCCGGCCGTACAAACGGTCCCGTCATACAGAGCAAGGGGATGTAGCCCCTTGTGAACGGTTTCATTATTCCGTGAGATCCGGGAAGGGCGGATTTTTGCTTGAGTGGCGTGAATAATATGCTATGATTTCCGTAGAGATTGGACGGGGATTCACTTTCCCGTTCCCCGGAAGCAGAATGCCGTACCACCCGATAGACCAGTTGCACGGAGTAAAATGAATTCAATGGCGAACACGACCGGCCCTTCGGTCAAACCTGTTGCGCGGAGACTCGCTTCGGCGACCGCGATCGTACTGCTCGCCGCCGCGCTGTACGCCTCGTCACTGCACAGCTATCTTCTCTTTCATTCCATGGCGGAGCTGTTCAGTATCGTCGTCGCCTTCGCCATATTCGTCGTTGCATGGAACGCGCGCCGGATCATCCATAACAACTACCTGCTGGTAACCGGGATCGCCTACCTGTTCATAGGCTTCATCGATTTGCTTCATACGCTCGGTTATGAGGGAATGCCGCTCTTTCCGGATCATCACTACGTCGCCAACCAGCTGTGGCTGGCGGCACGCTACTTGGAGAGCGTTACCCTGTTTGCCGCCTTTTCGTTCGCTCGGTCCAGAAGGGACGTCAGAGCGCTGGCGGTGTTTCTGGTGTATAGCGCGCTTACGCTCGTGCTCCTGGCGTCCATTTTCGTATTCCGCGTTTTCCCGGTCTGTTTCGTGGAGGGGGAGGGGCAGACGGCTTTCAAGATCGTTAGCGAGTACGTCATATCCCTCATTCTCGCCGCGGCGATCGTAAGGCTCTACCGGCATCGGGACCTGTTCGATCCGGCGGTGTTCCGCTACCTTAAATGGTCGCTCGTCTTTTCGATACTTTCGGAGCTTGCTTTCAGCCTGTACGTGAGCAACTACAGCCTGGTCAACATGGCCGGGCATTTCGCCAAAATCGCCGCGTTCTACCTGGTGTACAAGGCCCTCGTCGAGACCGGTTTCGTGCGGCCGTTCGGCATGCTGTTCAGGGAGGTCAAGCAGAACGAGCGGCGCCTGGAGGCCGCCCTGAAGCAGAAGGAGCTGTTGCTCAAAGAGGTGCATCACCGCGTGAAGAACAACCTGAACATCGTGAATTCCCTCATCCGCCTTCAGGCCGCACGGATAAAAGACACCGGGATCGCCGACCGTCTAAGGGACCTCACCTCGCGCATCCAGTCCATGGCCCTGGTTCACGAAAAGCTGTACCAGTCGGGTGACCTCTCGGACATCGACCTGGGCGCCTACGTACGCGATACGGTCGACAATCTCTACAACGGGTACGGAATAGACAGGGAGCGCATTCGATGCGACGTGCGCTCACGCGGCGAATAGCCCTCACGATCCGTCAGGCCATTCCCTGCGGCATGATAGTGAACGAGCTTGTGACCAACTGCCTGAAGTACGCGTTTCCCGGCGACAGAAGCGGGACCATCGCCGTCGAGGTCTCTCTTGCGGACGGTGTCGTTCTGCTTGCCGTGCGAGACGACGGAGTGGGCCTTCCGGAGGGACTCGACATCGACGACGGCGGCACCCTGGGGCTGAGCCTCATCAGGTCGCTCGCCGAGCAGATTTCGGGAAGCGTCGAGGTGGGACCGGGGCCGGGCACGTCGGTCGTGGTGCGCTTTCCGCTGGGGGGGTGAGGGCGGGGCATACGTCTTATCCGCCGCAACGCAAGGGATTGAAAAACAAGGGCTTGCGATCCCCTGCTTTAAGGCGAGGATGTGCCCGGTCATACGAATGGTCCCGAACGGCTTTCGCGTTTTTGCTTTGGTATTCCCGTTCATGCGTCCACGTGGCGCGCCCGCTCCAGGTGAAAGCAGTGTTCCCGGCAATGTTCCTTGCAGGTGTGATCGCAGGGTTCGAGGTGAATCTCCACCCAGGCTTCCGAATAATGATGACGAACCCTTTCCTTGAGTACATCGCTCACTTCATGGGCCTCCTTCATGGAGGCTTCGGGCGGGACCATAAGGTGCAGATCGTAAAAACGATAAGGGCCCGATTTTCTGCTGCGCAGGTGGTGGTAGCCGTAGACCTCCGGATACAGCAGCTCGATTTCGGCGGTAACCACATTCTCCTCTTCAGGCGCAAGCCTGGCGTCCAGCAGGTCGCGGGCCGATTCGACGGTGAGGTCCCAGGCCGCCTTTACTATCATAAGGGCGACCAGAATGGCGACAACCGGGTCGATCCACCAGAGGGAGAGGCCGGGCAGAACGCGGCCGGCGGCCCAGTAGACCAGAAGGCCGAGCATGACGCCGGCGGAGGTGTACACGTCGGTCCGCAGATGCATGCCGTCGGCCTTGAGGGCTATGGAGTCGGTCCTCTCTCCCACGCGGAACAACACATGGGAGACGCCGAAGTTAACCGCGGCGGAAAGCGCCATCACGATCACCCCCCAGCCGACCTCTTCCATGGGGGCGGGGCGTATCAGCTTGTGGGCGGCTTCGTAGATGATCCACGCGGCGGCCAGAAAGATAAGGATGGCTTCGATTGTGCCGGCGATGTTCTCTATCTTGCCATGACCGTAGGCGTGCTCC
>JAGODA010000185.1 GCA_017998475.1 Spirochaetota bacterium
TCAGCCAGACCGAACATCTCAGCAGTACACCCTGGAAACAGAGCCGGGCGAAGACGGCGTCGGATTTCCGTCCGTCGAAGCGGAATTGCCGGTGAAACCAGACTGCACCCTCGTACATGGTGTGCGCGCCGTACGCATTGTTATAGGTGGAGGGGATGGAGACGGGCATCCAGCCGGAGTCGGGAGTTGTAACGGAGGGAAGACCGCGGGCCTCGCCGTCATCCCCCCTGTCGAAATGCATATGCCACTTCCCGCCGAGATCGATCGTCGGATGGTTCGTGTTCTCGAAATGAGTGGGATAGGGCAGCTTGCCGGTCATGAGATAAGGAACGCCCCCGGCCTCATGTATTTCGAATCCCGGACCGGAAGCGCCGGGACCGGCGGGAAGCGTGTCAAGCCTTGTTCTCGGGTAAAGAAAGAGAAGGTATACGAGCAAACAGGCGATGACTCCGGCGATGGAGGCAGGCACGAGAAGGAGGTAAAGCAGCGCTTCCATGGGTAAGGACCTCCGCGCGGTAATGGACAGTAAAGTGTCCGGAAACCGCCGAATGAAATAAATCGGGTTACACTGCCCGGGAATGAATAAAAACTCAACGCAAAAACCGCCAGAAGCACGCGAACGTGATGAAGATTTTGTTAACAGAATTAAACTCGAATTATACCCTTATACCTGAGGCGGTCGCATTGTAGATTTCAGCGGTCGGCGCATTCTACACTTCGATTCAGGTTTCGGAATGGATAATAGAGGTTGACATTCTACCGGTTTGGTTGTAAGCACCAGACATTCCACTCCCGGAGGCCGGCGGTGCCGAATCGACTGTATATCTGCCTTGCGCTGATGCTGCCTCCGCTTTTTCTACAGACGGCCGTTCTCGCGGACTCGCCGTTCATCATAACCCCCGTGATCAACGGCCCCCGGCTCGGAATCCACATCGATGTGCTTGAGGACCCTACAGGCGATCTCGATCTCGAGGCGGTACGCTCGGGAAAAACCGGCGCGGGTTTCGCCCCGGGCGGAAGGGACTATCTGTCGTTCGGATATACGCGCTCCACCTACTGGGCGAGACTGGAAACAAGCAACGGGACGGGTCAACCGATCAGGTGGCTTCTCGAGCTCGATACCCCGCATATGGACAGCGTCGAACTCTATTCACCTGACGAGTCCGGTAAGTATTCCGCCAGGCGCGCCGGCGATACGATTCCCTTCCACGCGAGGGAGATCGAATACAGGACGTTCGTATTCCCGATTCTCGAGCAGCCGGGCACAAGAACCTACTACCTGCGATTCAGGACCGAGGGCTCCATGGATATCCATCTGAGGGCATGGTCCCCCATGGAATTCATGGGAAAGATGAACAGGGAGATGCCGGTACTGTGGATATTCTATTCGTTTATTTTAATTATGGCCTGCTATAACCTGTACATGTTTTTTTCAATACAGAAGCCGAGCTATCTTTATTTTTCCCTGTTCATCGCCTCGTACCTTATATTACAGATGGTTCTCGACGGAAGCTCGTTCCAGTTCCTCTGGCCGGATTTTCCCTGGTGGGCGAATCACAGCCTCGCCGTCGCGATATTCTGTTGTCTGCTGTTCTCGGTCCTGCATGCCATACGCTTTCTCGAAACGCGCCGCGTAACCCCGCGGGTGCATCGGATCATGATGGGCATCGCGGCCGCCGATTCAGTCGGCATTGTGCTTGCGTTCATCCTTTCCATGCAGACATCGCTTCTTCTCGCCATTTACGCGTCGTTCATCAACATTATTACATTGATTTCCGTCGCGGTCATTTACGCCTTTCGGGGATATACTCCCGCCCGATATTATTATGCCGGATGGGGTTTCTTTTTCGTCGGCGGACTGGCGCATATCTTCTGGACCTTTGGCCTGCTGCCGACCATGCTGCTCACCTCGAGGGGGATAATGGTCGGAGCGACGCTGATGATCGTGTCCTTCTCCCGCGGGCTGGGTGAGAGCCTCAACCGGATCAGGACGGAAAAAGACCGACTCATGAAGGAGCTCGAGAAATCCGAGGAGAAATACCGCGGCCTGGTCGAGAACCTGAATGACGTGATATTCTCGCTCGACAGCGAAGGAAGATTCACCTATATAAGCTCCGCGATAAAGGCGATATCGTCGCACTACAGCGTCGAGGATATAATCGGAAAGAGCTTTGTCGATTTCATACACCCCGACGATCTGGGGATGGTCTTTGAGAGCAGGGCGCGTACCATCAACGGGAAATTCGAACCGCTCGAATACCGGCTGGTCGACAGGGATGGAAAGGCGGTTTATGTGCGCACGTCGAGCAGACCCGTGTACGACGGCGGAGCGGTGGTCGGAATTACTGGAATCATCACCGACATCACGGAACAGAAGAGGGCACGGGACCAGCTGAATGCGTCCCTCAACGAAAAGGACATTCTCCTCAAAGAGGTCCACCACCGGGTGAAGAACAACATGCAGATCATCTCCAGCCTGCTTAACCTGCAGCTGGACGGTATTCACGATGACCGGCAGAAGACGGCGCTTCTTGATTGCCAGAGCCGCATATACTCGATGGCGCTGATCCACGAGCGCATTTACAAGGCCGAGAGTTTCGAGCGGGTGGATTTCGCAGGATATATCGAGGTACTCGCCAACATGCTTCTGCGTTCGCATGCCAGCGAACACTCCGGTATTCGGCTCGAAATGAGGCTGGATTCGGTCTATATCCCTCTCGAAAAGGCGGTATCGTGCGGGCTCATCGTCAACGAATTGATTACCAACGGAGTGCGCCACGCTTTCGCGGAGAAGAGAGGGGGTACTCTCAGTATTTCACTGCTGCGTGACGGAAACGATATACTCCTCCAGGTGGAAGACGACGGACGGGGCCTTCCTGAAGGATTCGATCCGGAGAAACAGGAAACACTCGGTATACGACTGGTGCAGATGCTCGTCGAGCAGGTTCGGGGCAGGCTCGAAATAAGCTCAAACACGGGGGCCCGTTTCAGGGTATTCTTCCCCGCGGAGAATTGATTCCGCCCGACGGCGCCCCCGGCGGACCATGCGCGTGGTCGGGTACATCATCCTTAGCACGCACGAATATCTTCTTGACGATAGGCGTTAATGCGTATACAGCGGTGCGATGCGCGAGAACGGACATGCCGCTCCCCACATCCCGGCCGAAACAACGCTTCCCGAAATCACGCTCAAGGGTGTGCTTCTCGGTGTCTTGCTCGCTGTGGTGCTCGCCGGGGCGAACTCCTATCTGGGACTTTTCGCGGGGCTGACCGTTTCCGCGGCCATACCCGCGGCCGTCGTATCCATGGCCGTGCTGGGGCTTTTCCGCCGTTCGAATATCCTCGAAAACAACGCCGTCCAGACGGCGGCCTCGGCCGGAGAGGCCCTTGCCTGCGGGGCCATTTTCACCATGCCCGCGCTGGTGCTCATGGGGTACTGGGAGACGTTCGATTACTGGGAGACAACATTCATCGCGGCCGCCGGAGGAGTCCTCGGGGTGCTGTTCACGATCCCCCTCAGGCGGACGCTCATCGTGGAGCAGAAGCTGTCGTTCCCCGAAGGCCTCGCGACGGCCGAGGTGCTGAAAACGGGAGAGAAGGGAGGCGGTTCCGTCAGACCCCTGGCAATCGCCTCGCTCGCCGGCGGGATGTTCAAACTGCTGGGTTCCGGCCTGAACCTCTGGAAGGAGAACGCCGCTCTGGCGGCGGTTTTCGGCGAAAAGGTGTTCGTGTACTTCGGTGTGAGTCTTTCCCCGGCCCTCCTTTCGGTGGGATATATCGTCGGCATGAACATTGCCGTGCTCATTTTCATCGGCGGGGCCGTTAGCTGGTGGATCGGAATACCCGTATATGTCGCTCTTAATGGAATACCCGAAGGAATGACGGCATATGATCTGGGACACCTGGTATGGAGCACCAGGATCCGTTTCCTCGGCGTGGGAGCGATGGTAATAGGCGGCCTGTACGCGCTCATCAGCCTCCGGGGTTCCATAGCGGCAGCATTTACCGACAGCTGGAACTCGTTCAGGAATGACGGCGCCTCCTCGCAGAAGTCGCGCACGGACCGTGATACGCCACTGCAATGGGTGGTGCTCGGCATTGCGATCATGATTGTCCCGGTGTTCATTATTTATCTCAAGGAGATCCATTCCGTATCGCTAACCGCTTTTATGTCCGTGCTCATGGTATTCGCGGGATTCCTCTTCTCCGCAGTCGGAGGATACATGGCCGGTCTTGTCGGCAGTTCGAACAATCCGATCTCCGGGGTGACGGTGGCCACGGTCCTCTGTTCAGCCCTCCTGCTCGCCGCGCTTGCGGGGACCGGCGCGGCGGCGGGGCCCGCCAGCGCGGTGTTGATCGGCGCGGTCGTGGCATGCGCCGCGGCGATAGCCGGGGACAATATGCAGGACCTCAAGGCCGGTTGGGTGCTCGGTTCCACGCCGTGGAAGCTGCAGGTGATGCAGATTACGGGCGTGCTCGCCTCGGCCCTGGTTATCGGACCGGTGCTTAATCTGCTCAATACCGCCTATGGTTTCGGGCCGCGCACGGCGCTCAACCCTCAAGCGCTCCCCGCGCCCCAGGCCACGCTCATGCAGAGCGTCGCGAGCGGGGTATTCGGCGGGGACCTCCCCTGGGACATCATCGCCGCCGGGGCCGGTATCGGCGCGGCGTGCATCGCGGCCGACCTGGCGCTGAAAAAATACGGTTCGTCCTTCCGCGCGCCGGTTCTCGCCGTGGCCGTGGGGCTCTACCTGCCGTTCGAGCTCGATGTGGTCATAATGCTCGGTGGTCTTGTTGCGCTGTTCGCGGACAGGCGTAAGAGGTCGACGGATACCGGCGAAAAAACCGGAATTCTCGCGGCCTCGGGTTTTATTACGGGAGAGGCCATTATGGGGATACTCCTCGCCGTGCCGGTCGCTCTGTCGGGGAAAGCCGGGGCGCTTCACGTCATTCAGGAACCGGCGGGCGCGTTGCCGGGGACCGTGCTTTTTACGATGATCGCCCTCTGGCTGTACTCGCGAGGCAACGCAAAAACATAACGCCTCGAGCATCCCCGGACCATTTGACCTTGACTTCCGATATATTTCACACTATCATAAGCGTGCCATGTGCGCGCCCCTTACATCGACGCCGCGTTCAATCGCCAGCCGGGCGGTCCGGCGCGTACGTCCGATGCTTTTCCTCATGGCGCTCATGCCACTGCTGGCTTTCACGGCTGTATTCGCTGAAAGCGGACCGGCGGCGGTTTCAATCAGCGAACATTCCGGCAGAAGGCCCCTGTTTCCGGCCATGGAGGTATTGGAGGACGACTCCGGAAATCTTCCTCTCGAAAAGATCACGACGACGGCGATGTCCGCGCGATTCGTGAAGCTTCAGGGGAGTCCTCCAAACATCGGTTACAGCTCATCGGTTTTCTGGGTACGTTTCCATATCAACAACGAGTCGAAGGCCGCGCTGCGATGGATGCTCCAGCTCTCTCAGCCCTGGACGAAGCGGGTAGAGCTCTTTATTCCGGAAGGAAACGGTTACCGCTCCCTGACGGCCGGGACCGGCCTGCCGTTCGGCGAACGACCGGTATATTACCGTAATTTTATTTTCCCCGTCACCCAACCACCCGGTGTAGCCCGATACCTTATGCGGATCGATCCGGGCATCAATTCGCTCAGCCTGGGGCTGTATGCCTGGGACCCAGCTTCGCTCCAACGCTTCATCGCCCATGAGATGTCGGTACACTGGATACTCGCCGGCCTGCTCGCGGCGATGGTGATATACAGCCTTCTGCTGTGGGGTTCGATCCGCGATCGAACCTATCTTCTCAACGCGGCGTTCATCGGCACCCTTGGACTCTATATGCTCGATTTCCACGGTCTGGCGTTTCAGTTCCTGTGGCCGGAGAGTTCGTGGTGGAAAACAATCTCACTTCAGGTACTTTCCTCTCTCACCTACGTCGCGGGAATCACTTTTTTCCGCCATTATCTGCTCCTTAAGGAATTTCTTCCCGGGCTGTCGAACGCTCTGACGGTACTGGCGGCGCTCCATGTCGCGCGAATACTTTTCAAGACGGCGGGCCTCCCTCTGCCGAGAGACATATGGTTTATCTACCTGAATATGATAGTGCTGCTCCTGTTGATATACGGCGGCATCAAAACGGCGCTGAAGGGATATCGGCCCGCGCGATTTTTCCTCATAGGCACCGGTCTGCTTCTGATCGCCGCGGTAACGACAAACCTCAGGGTGTTCGGGCTTATAAGCGATAATTTCATTACGCTATGGGGGGTGGAGTTCGCGGCGGCTATGCTGGTAATACTCGTCTCCATGGGGCTCGCGGACAGCATCAACGCCATCAGGAACGAGCTCGTGCACAGCCAGGACG